>JBKBRD010000146.1:0-7753 GCA_046292405.1 Allobosea sp.
GGCCCCTCGATGATGTTTTGCAGCGCGGTCATATGGGTGAACAGGTTGAAACGCTGGAACACCATGCCGGTCGCCAGCCGCTGGCGCGCGATCTCGACGTCGCTCAGCTCGTGCAGCTCGTCGCCCTTGCGGCGGTAGCCGATCAGCTCGCCATCGACCTCGATGGCGCCGCCATCGATGGTTTCGAGCTGGTTGATGCAGCGCAGCAGCGTGCTCTTGCCGGAGCCGGAGGGACCGATGATGCATTGCACGGCGCCCGGCGCGATGCTGAGCGAGACGCCGTTCAGCGCCCGCAGCGGCCCGAAGCGCTTGACCACATTGGCGGCGACGACGATCGGAGGGGTCGCGCTCATGCGCCGGCCTCCTGCGTCGGTGCGGGCCTGCGGTCGCCCCGGCCCTTGGAGAAGGCGCGTTCGAGGAAGAACTGGCCGATCTGCAGCAGCGTGACCACCAGCAGATACCAGCCGGCGGCGACGATCAGCAGTTCGATGACGCGGGCATTGGCGTAATAGATCGTCTGCGCATTGCGCAGGATCTCGGAGAACTGGATCACGCTGGCGATCGAGGTCAGCTTGACCATGCTGATGAACTCGTTGCCGACCGGCGGGATGATGACCCGCATCGCCTGCGGCAGCACGATGCGGCGCAGGGTCGTCAGACGCGTCATCCCGATCGCCTTGGCGGCTTCGGTCTGGCCGCTATCGACCGAGAGAATGCCGGAGCGCACGACCTCGGCTGTATAGGCGCCCTGGTTCATGCCGAGCCCGAGCAGCGTCGCCATGAACGGGCCGATGAGGTCGATGGTGCGCCATTCGACCAGGCCGGGGATGCCGATGGTCGGGAAGACGAGAGCGAGGTTGAACCAGAGCAGCAATTGCAGCAGCAGCGGCGTGCCGCGAAAGAACCAGATGTAGAACAGCGCGACCCCGCGCAGCACCGGGTTCGGCGACATGTACATGATGGCGAAGACCACGCCGAGCACGATGCCAAGCGTCATGGCGCAGGCGGTCATGATGATGGTGTTGACCAGCCCGGCCAGAATGGCGGGCGCGGTGAAGAACTGCGCCACCACCGGCCAGGCGATCTGTCCCTGCGCGAAGGCCTTCACGATCCAGGCCAGCACGAGCAGGATCAGCGCGGCGGCGACCCAGCGGCCGTAGAAGCGCCTGGGAACGATCCTCAGCCCGGCAATGTCGGCGAGGCTGCGGTCCGACTGGACGGCGGCTCGGTTCATCGTCGCGCCTCCCCGGTCCAGCCCTCGAATGCGGCGAGCCAGTCGCGATAGCGGGCGATCTGTTCGCGCACGCGGTCGGGCGCCGTGCCGCCATGGCCGCTGCGGGCGGCGACGGCGGCGTCCAGCGTCAGCACGGCCAGAACGCTCTCGTCGAGCCTGGGATCGATCGCACGCAGTTCCACCGGCTCCAGCGCCTCCATTTCGCGGCCCATCTCCTCGCAATAACGGATGAGCGCGCCGGTTATTTCATGGGCTTGCGCAAAAGGCACCCCGTTGCGGGCGAGATGGTCGGCCACCTCCGTCGCCAGCGCGAAGCCAGCGCCGGCCTGCGCCCGCATGATCTCCGGCTGCGGCTGCATCGTCTCGATCAGGCCGGCAAAGGCCGGCAGCACCTGGCTGAGCACGTCGACAGCGTCAAAAGCGGCCGGCTTATCCTCGGCGAGGTCGCGATTATAGGCGAGCGGCAGGCCTTTCAGCGCACCCAGCATCGCCATCAGATTGCCGGTCAGCCGGGCCGCGCGTCCGCGCGCGATCTCGGCGATGTCCGGGTTCTTCTTCTGCGGCATGATCGAGGAGCCGGTGGCGAAGCCGTCGTCCAGCGCCACCCAGCCGAATTGCCGGGAGGTCCAGAGCGTCACCTCTTCGGCCAGCCGGGACAGATTGGTCGCCAGCATCGCCGCGACGAACAGGAATTCCGCGACATGGTCGCGCGAACCGACGGCGTCGACCGAGTTCTCGCAGGGCCCGTCATAGCCCAGCGCCTTTGCGCTCAAGTCAGGCCGCAGCGCGATGGCTGAGCCAGCCAGCGCCGCGGCGCCCAGCGGCGACAGGGCGGAGCGCGCATCCCAGTCCTGCAGCCTGGTCGCATCGCGCGACAGCGCCTGGGCATGGGCCATCAGCCAATGGCCGAAGGTGACCGGCTGGGCGCTCTGCAGATGGGTGAAGCCGGGGCAGACCGAGCCGGCATGCGCCTGCGCTTGCGTCGCCAGCGCCTCGAGCAATCCCGCCAGCATGGCGCCGATGAGCCGCGCCTGCTGGCGCAGATAGAGCTTCAGGTTGTTGGCCGCCTGGTCGTTGCGGGAGCGGCCGGCGCGGAGCTTGGCGCCGGTCGCGCCAATGCGGGCGGTCAGCACGCGCTCGACGAAGCTGTGGACATCCTCGTCCTCGGCGCCGGGACCGAGCCTGCCTTCGTCGAATTCGACAGCGATGGCGTCGAGCGCCGCGAGAATGGTTTGGTATTCCTCCTGCGACAGGAGGCCGGCGCGTTCGAGCTCGGCGGCATGGGCCTTGCCGCCGGCGATGTCCTGCGGAACCAGGCGGGCATGGGCGCTGGCCGCGCTCGACAGGCGCATCATCCGCGGATCCGGCGGCTTGCGGAAGCGGCCGCCCCAGAGGCGCACGGGTTCGTTCATGCTGGCTCTCCCCTTATGGGGCGACTCTGACCCTTGACGTCTGCGCCGGCAAACGAAACGATCTCCACCAGGATAGTCGCTGAGGGAATAGCTCTTGACCGGCCGAACCCTCTTGCCGTCCACCACCGCCTTGCGTGTCTTCCTGGCCGTGGCGCGGCTGGGCTCGACTGCGAAAGCCGCGGCGGCCGTGCATCTGACGCAAAGCGCGGTCTCCAAGCAGATCCAGGCGCTGGAAGAGCATCTCGGCGTGTCGCTGTTCGAGCGCGGACCCTCCGGGCTGAAACCGACCGAGGCCGGCGTGCTCTACCGACCCTATGCGGAAGCGGCGATCGAGCAGATGGAGCGCGGGGCGCGCCGTCTGGCCGAGCGCGCGGCGGCGGCGCGGCCGATCCGCCTGCATATGCTCGCCATTGTCGGCGAGCGCTGGCTGATGCAGCGCTTTCCGAGCTTCGCGCAATCGCATCCCGAGATCGACGTGCAGTTCACCAATTTCGTCAGCGCCGAGGAGACGGAGGATCCCGATCTCGACATTTGCCACGGCGTCGGACCCTGGCCGGGCCGGACGGCGCATTATCTGTTCGGGCGCGAAGTCGCGCTGGTGGCGGCGCCGGCCCTGCTGGAGCGGATGGGCGGCTTCACGCGCCCCGCCGACATCCAGGCGATGACGTTGCTGCAGCATTTCCAGATGCCGGCGTTCTGGGCCGAGTTCACCGAGGCCCATGGGCTGCGCGGCGCAGTGCCGGCTCACACCGTGCGCTACGGCTATTATTCCGTGATCATCCGGGCCGCGATGGCGGGGCTCGGCGTCGCCCTGACGCCGCGCTGCTTCGTCACCGAGGAATTGGCGAGCGGGGCGCTCGTCAACCCGCTCGGCTTGAGTTTCGAGAGCGCCTCCGGCTGCTGGTTGATCTGCCGCGATGGCGAGCGCGATCCGGGCGTCGAGGCCCTCATCGCCTGGCTGCTGGCTGAGGCGCGTCTGTTCGAGACGGCGGCCTCGGCGCATGGTCGCAGCGGGTGAGCCTCGCCTTGCCGGCTCAGCCTCTGCGCAGCGCCTCGACGCCAGGCAGCGGCTTGCCCTCCATCCATTCCAGGAAAGCGCCGCCGGCGGTCGAGATATAGGTCAGGTCTTCGGCGACGCCGGCATGGTGCATGGCCGAGACCGTGTCGCCGCCGCCCGCGATGGCGACCAGCGCGCCGGCCTTGACCCGCTCGGCCACGGCCTTGGCGACTGTGACGGTCGCGGTGTCGAAGGGCGGCAGCTCGAAGGCGCCGAACGGCCCGTTCCAGACCAGGGTCTTGACGCTGTCGAGCTTGAGCACGACCTCGGCGACGCTGAGCGGGCCGGCGTCGAGGATCATCTCGTCGGGCGCGACCTCGCCGATCTCTACGACGCGATGGCCGGGATGGGCCTTGAATTCGCGGGCGACGAGCGCATCGACGGGCAGCATGATCTGGCAGCCGGCGGCTTTCGCCTTCTCCTCGATCTCACGGGCGGTGGCGACGAGATCATGCTCGCACAGCGACTTGCCCACAGCGACGCCGCGCGCGGCGAGGAAGGTGTTGGCCATGCCGCCGCCGATCGCCAGCACATCGACCTTGCGGACGAGGTTGCCGAGCAGATCGAGCTTGGTCGAGACCTTGGCGCCGCCGACGATCGCCATCACCGGCCTGGCGGGGTTGTCGAGCCCGGCCGAAAGCGCCTCCAGCTCCGCCTGCATGCTGAGCCCCGCATAGGCCGGCAGCAGATGGGCCAGACCCTCTGTCGAGGCATGGGCGCGATGGGCGGCGGAGAAGGCGTCGTTGACGAAGATGTCGCCATTGGCGGCGAGCGCCTGAACGAAGCCTGGGTCATTGGCCTCGTCGCCGGCATGGAAGCGGGTGTTTTCCAGCAGCAGCACTTCGCCGTTCTTGGCCGCGGCGACCGCCTTGGCGACATCCTCGCCGATGCACTCGTCGACGAAGGTGACAGGCCGGGCGAGCGCATGGGCCAGCGCCACGGCCACGGGCCTCAGGCTGTTCTTGTCGTCGCGGCCCTTCGGCCGTCCGAAATGCGCCAGCAGGATGACCTTGCCGCCCTTGTCGGCAATCATCCTGATCGTCGGCAGCACGCGCTCGATGCGGGTGGCGTCGGTGACCTTGCCGGCCTCCATCGGAACGTTGAGATCGACGCGGACAAGCACGCGCTTGCCTGCAAGGGGGGCGTCGTCAAGGGTGCGGAAAGCAGTCATCGGCGTCTCTTCAGATGCGGGCGAACAAGCTGGGATAATCGAAGACGAGCCCGTCATCGTCGACGGAGATCTCGGCTTCGAAGCTGCCATCGGCCGATTGGTAGCGGAACAGACGCGGCGAGAGGCAGGTGTAGATCTGCCGGTCGATGCGCGGCGCGAAATCGTCGAAGGGGATGTAAAGCGTCGTGATGGTCCGGCTCTGGCCGGGCTGCCAGCTCTCGCGCCGGATCGGCAGCGTGTTGGTGAAGGGCGTCCCGGACATGTCGATGTCCGCACACTCGTCAAATCCAGGCAACTCGCCGTCGCGACGACGCCACCGACCATCGCGCCGAGCCAGGGCCGGGCGCTGGCCATCGGTCGTCGAGAGCGAGAAGCCGGTGACCGTGAAATCGGGTGTGCAGTCGACGGCGTAGGCAATGCCGCGCGTGCCTGCGCCGCTTGCGTCGACCATCACGGATTCGGCGCGGATGCCCGTCGCCGTCCGTTGCAGCACGAGGTGCTCCAGACTGTCGCCATCGACCGAGCGCCAGCGCAGGCTGCGCGGCTCGGCGAGCAGGGCGACGTCCCGGAAGCTCATCGTGGCAGGAGGCCACCAAACAGGCCCGGCACGCCGAACTTCAGCACCAGCACGGTCAGCACCACAGTGAGGAAGGCGGTGATCAGAGCCGTCGTCACCAGCGCGCCGAAGCGCGGGGTCGCCTCGACGCGGCGGCGCAGAGCGACGACCTCCTCGCGGATGCCGGAGAAGTCCATGGTGCCGGCGGCGGCGTCGACCTTGTGGGCGCTGCGCTCGAGCGAAGCTTCGGCCCGGGTCAGCACCGCCTCGTAGCGCGCGAACTTCTCCTCGATGCGGGCCGCCTTGTCCTCGATCCGGGCCAGCTGGTCCATCTCGCGCGGCTCTCCGGCGGCCCTGGTCGCCGCCGGGGCGGTCTCGGGGACCACGAGCTGGGAGGCGGTGTTCGAGGCGGGGAAGGGGACGGCGCTGGTCTCGGCGACATCGACAGGGCTAGCCACAGTCGGCTCGATCTTGGCCATGCTGGTTCCGTTTCAAACGAGAAAATAAGGGCGGCGGACCGCGCCTGGGCGCGATCCGCCGGTCAGGACGCGGCTCTCAGAGCAGCTTGCCCATGGCGACGGCGGTGTCGCTCATGCGGTTGGAGAAGCCCCACTCATTGTCATACCAGGAGAGAATGCGGACGAACTTGTCGTCCATGACCTTGGTCTGGTCGAGCGCGAAAGTGGAGGAGGCCGGGTCGTGGTTGAAGTCCATCGAGACGTTGGGCTGGTCGGTAACGGCCAGGATGCCCTTCAGCGAGCCGCGCTTGCTGGCCTTGAGAATCGCGTCGTTGATCTTCTCGACGCTGGTCTTGCGCTTGGAGATGAACTTGAAATCGACGACCGAAACGTTGGGTGTCGGCACGCGCACGGAAGTGCCGTCGAGCCGGCCCTTGAGCTCGGGAATGACGAGGCCGATCGCCTTGGCGGCGCCGGTCGAGGTCGGGATCATCGAGAGAGCCGCGGCGCGGCCGCGGTAGAGATCCTTGTGCATCGTGTCCAGCGTCGGCTGGTCGCCGGTATAGGCATGGATCGTGGTCATGAAGCCCTTGTCGATGCCGACGGCGTCATGCAGCACCTTCACCACCGGGGCGAGGCAGTTGGTGGTGCAGGAGGCGTTGGAGACGACGAGATGCTCGGCCGTCAGCGCGTCGTGGTTGACGCCGAAGACGACGGTGAGGTCGGCGCCGTCGCAGGGGGCCGAGACCAGCACGCGCTTGGCGCCGGCGGCGAGATGGGCGGCCGCCTTGTCGCGGGTGGTGAAGATGCCGGTGCATTCGAAGGCGATGTCGACGCCGAGCGCCTTGTGCGGCAGGTCCTTGGGATCGCGGATCGCCGTGACCTTGATCGGGCCGCGGCCGACATCGATCGTGTCGCCGGAGACCGTCACCGTGCCGGGGAAGCGGCCATGGACGGAGTCGAAGCGGAAGAGATGGGCGTTGGTCTCGACCGGGCCGAGATCGTTGATCGCGACGACCTCGATGTCCTTGCGCTTCGACTCGATGATCGCGCGCAGCACGTTGCGCCCGATGCGGCCGAAGCCGTTGATCGCCACCTTGACCGTCATCTCAAACCACTCCTTCGCCGGAACCGGCTGCTACACCGTCTTTCACGCGGGCAATTCGGCCAAAGCGTGGCCGAACGCAAGTGAAAATCAGTGATGTCGCGCGCGCTCAGCCGTTATGGCGCTTCATGGCGGCCTCGACCACGGCTTCCGTGGTGATGCCGAAATGCGCGTAGACCTGCTTGTATGGGCCGCTGGCGCCAAAGGAATCCATGCCGATGAAGACGCCGTCCCGGCCGATCACCGCATCCCAGCCGAAGCGCACGGCGGCCTCTACGGCGATGTTGACCGGCGCCTGGCCGATGATCGCGGCGCGGGTCGCCTCGTCCTGCTCCAGCAGCAGTTCGAGCGAGGGCACGGAGACGACGCGGGCGCGCAGACCCTTTTCGGCCAGCGCCTTGCGGGCAGCCACGGCGATCTCGACCTCCGAGCCCGAGGCGAACAGCGTCACCTGGGCCTTGCCGCCCTCGGCCGGCAGCAGCTCGTAGGCGCCGGCGGCGCAGCGGTTCGTGGCGGTGGCGTCGCTGCGCAATTGCGGCAGGTTCTGACGCGAGAGAGCAAGCACCGTCGGCCCATCGGTGCGCTCGAGCGCGAGCTGCCAGGCCTCCGCGGTCTCGATTGCATCCGCCGGACGGAAGACGCGCATGCGCGGCATGCAGCGCAGCGAGGCGATCTGTTCGACCGGCTGGTGCGTCGGCCCGTCTTCGCCGAGCCCGATCGAATCATGCGTCATGACATAGACGATCGGCAGGCTCATCAG
>JBKBRD010000147.1:0-7690 GCA_046292405.1 Allobosea sp.
GCCTTCGGCCATCTGGCTGAGCAGCGCGTCGGTCTTCGTCTCCTCGGCGAGGGTTTCGTCGAAGAGCTTGACCGCGTCCTTCATGCCGAGCTGCATGGCGAGCGTCTTCAGGGTGCTGTAGCGGGCCATTTCATAGTGCTCGACGGCCTTGGCGGAGGCGATCAGGCCGGCGTCGAGCGCCTCGCTGTCCGCATACTCCTCCATGACTTCCTTGCCCTCCTCCATGATCCCGACGATGGCCTCGCAGGTCTTGCCGCGCGCTGCGACACCGGCGAGTTCGAACACCTGCTCGAGACGCTCGATCTGACCTTCGGTCTCGGTGCGATGGTTTTCGAAAGCCTGCTTCAGCTCGGCGGCATTGGCGGCCCGCGCCATCTTCGGCAGGGTGCGCAGAATCTGCTTTTCGGCGTAGTAGATGTCCTTGAGCTGATCGATGAAGAGGTCGTTCAAGGTCTTCGGTTTCGATGCCATGGCGGCGGTCTCCCTTGTCGTGATGGTTACCGGGTTCAACCGGGAGGCCGCACCGCTTGTTCCGCGAATGCGAGTCGGCAGCGAGGCGTCCGGTGACAGGCGGAGTCGGTTGAAGCCAAGACGTTTCTGCAGCATTGATGACGCTGCGGCGCGTCGGCCGCGCGCCTGCCGGAGTTCACGCCTTGTCGTCCGCCATGCCTTCCAGACCCGGCTCCCATCTCATCGCGATCGATTGGGGCACGACCTCGCTTCGGGCCGTGCTGATGGATGCAGACGGCGCCATTCTGGACAGGCAGAACTCGGCCGATGGCGTGATGGCGATGGCGGGACGCGATTACGCGGCGGTTTTCGAGACACTGTTCGGCCCGTGGCTGGATCGCTGGCCCAACGCCACGATCCTCGCCTCCGGCATGGTCGGCAGCCGGCAGGGCTGGCGCGAGGCCCCTTATGTCGCTTGCCCCGCCAGTTTCGCGGATCTGGCGCGCGGCATCGTCGCCGTGCCTGTCGGGGCGCGCGGCGTGATCGGGCTGGCCCCGGGCCTCGTCAACCGCGTGGCCGATGGCGCTCCCGACGTGATGCGCGGCGAGGAGGCGCAGGTCTTCGGCGCGCTCAGCCTGACCGGCGGCGAGGCTGGCGTGTTCGTGCTGCCGGGGACGCACAGCAAATGGGTCAGCGTCGCCGACAGCCGCATCGTCGGCTTTCAAAGCTTTATGACCGGCGAGCTTTACGGGCTGCTCAGGAACCACTCGATCCTGGGCCGGCTGATGCCGCAGAATGGCGAGACGCCCTTCGCCCAGCCCGCCTTCGAGGCCGGCTGCGCTGTGGCGATGAACGATCCGGCGGGGGCGCTGCTGCACCGGCTGTTTTCGGCGCGGACGCAGGGGCTGTTCGGGCGCTTCGCTGCGGAGGAGTTGCCGAGCTATCTCTCGGGGCTGCTGATCGGCGAGGAGGTGCGGGAGGCGCTGTGGCTCCTGGGCGAACGCCCCGCCCTCCCCGTGCAGCTGATCTGCAGGGCCGACCTCGCTTTGCCCTACCGGCTGGCCCTGTCCCTGGCGGGGCTCGACTGCGGCTTGATCGAGGATGCGGCCTTCACCGGGCTGTTCGAGATCGCACGTCGCAACAACCTGATCGCTTGAGGCCCCGCATGACGTTTCTCGACCGGCTCGCAGCTTTCCCCTTCATCGCCATCCTGCGCGGCGTCAGGCCCGACGAGGTCGTGGCGCTCGGCCATGCGCTGATCGAGAGCGGCTTCCGCATTCTCGAGGTTCCGCTCAATTCGCCGGAACCGCTGCGCAGCATCGAGGCGCTCGCCCGCGCCTTCCCGGATGCGCTGGTCGGCGCCGGCACGGTGCTGACGCCTGTAGCGGTGACCGCGGTGCGGGAGGCCGGCGGGCAGCTGATCCTGATGCCGCATTCGGATGGCGAGGTGGTGCGCGCCGCCAAGGCGCATGGCCTGGCCTGCGTGCCCGGCGTCGCGACCCCGACCGAGGCCTTCGCCGCCCTCGCCAATGGCGCCGACGCGCTCAAGATGTTTCCGGCCGAGCAGATGCCGCCCGCCGTGGTCGGGGCGTGGCGCGCCGTGCTGCCCGCCGGGGTGGCGCTGGTTCCCGTCGGCGGCATCACCCCCGAGAAGGTGGCGGCCTATCGCATGGCCGGGGCGGCCGGGTTCGGGCTCGGCTCGGCGCTCTACAAGCCCGGCCTCTCGGCCGCCGATCTGCGCCCGCGCGCCCGCGCCTTCGCCGCGTGCCTCGCCGCGCCGCAGACCGGCTGACAGAAGCTCCATCCGAGGATATCGCCATGCCGCATCCGACCCTCGCCGCGCTCGCCGCCGCTCTCGCCGCAGGCCGCAGCACCAGCCGCAGGCTGGTCGAAGACTGCCTCGCCCGCATCGACGAACCGGGCGGCGAGGGCGCCCGCGCCTTCGTCGGCGTCGACCGCGACAAGGCGTTGAAAGCGGCCGAGGCCATGGACCTGCTGCGCGCGGCCGGGGCAGCGCCATCGCCCTTCGCCGGCATCCCGATCGCAATCAAGGATCTGTTCGACATTGCCGGAGAGGTGACGACGGCAGGTTCCCGCGCCCTCGCGGACAGCCCGCCCGCAGCGAGCGATGCGGCGGCGGTGGCGCGCCTGCGGCAGGCCGGATTCATTGCGCTCGGGCGCGCCAACATGACTGAATTCGCCTATTCCGGGCTGGGGATGAACCCGCATTACGGCCATCCGCGGGCGCCGTTCGAGCGCGGCGTCGGCCGCGTCTCCGGCGGCTCGAGCTCGGGCGGCGCCGTGGCGGTGGCGGACGCCATGGCCCATGCCGCGCTGGGCACCGACACCGGCGGCTCCTGCCGCATCCCCGCCGCCTTCTGCGGCATCGTCGGCTACAAGCCGACGGCGCGGCGCGTGCCGCAGCAGGGTTGCGTGCCGCTGTCGCCGAGCCTCGACTCGATCGGGCCGCTCGCCCGCTCCGTGCAGTGCTGCGCCAGCCTGGACGCCATCCTCGCCGGCGAGCCGCCGGTGACTTTGGTCCCGGCGCGCCTCCAAGGCCTGCGCCTGGCCGTGCCCACGACCATTGCGCTCGCCGGCCTCGCGCCCGAGGTTGAGGCGGCGTTCGACCGCGCCATGGCCGCGCTGGCGGCCGCCGGCGCCGTCATCGCGCGCATCGCCGTTCCGGAGTTCGACGAGATCGCCGCGATCAACGCCAAGGGCGGCTTCACCGCGCCGGAAAGCTTCGCCTGGCATCGCGATCTGCTGGCGGCGAAAGGCGATCTCTACGACCCGCGCGTCTCCGGCCGCATCCGGCGCGGCGCTAGCGTGTCCGCAGTCGACTACATCGACAATCTCGCGGCGCGGCAGGGCATGATCGCCCGGATCGCGGCGCGGCTGTCGGGTTTCGATGCGGTGGCGATGCCCACCGTCGCGATCCTGCCGCCGCCGATCGCGGCGCTGGAGCAGGATGAGGATGCCTATACCCAGGCCAATCTGATGGCGCTGCGCAATTGCACGCTGATCAACATGATCGACGGCTGCGCCATCTCGCTGCCCGCCAGCCGACAGGGCGAGGCCCCGGTCGGGCTGATGATCGCGGGGCTTGCCGGTCAGGACGCCCGCATCCTCGCGATCGCGGCGGGGGTGGAGGCGCTGCTCGCCTGACCGCTCAGTCGGTCAGGGCCGACTCGCGCAGGGCCTGGGCGTGGAACTCGATGAGCTTGCCGCGCACCATCTGACCGGAAACGAAGAAGCCGAGCGCATTCAGATCGCCCGAAAGCTTGCGGACGATATCCTCGTCGCCGGCCGTTTCGAAATCGGCGATATGGGCTTCCGTGGCGTAGGCGCTGAGCGCCGAGCCCGGCAGCCCCATCAACCGCCCGGCCCATAGCGCCGTCAGGACGTTGCGGCGGGCGCGGATGGTGTCGCGCGTATCCTCCTTCGGGCGCCAGCCGGGATGGGCGACATGGAAATCGATGGCGCGGTGGATGGCGGCGTCGTTCATGGGGCGGGCGTCCTGGCTGTCTGGTCCGACATCGCGACCGGAATGGCTCGCCAGAGGGGCCCGGACCGGGTCTCGTCCGGCGATGTGGGGAGGAGATCCGCACCGTCAAGAACCATCGAGACATCGCGCGAATGAAATCGATTTGATTGGCCCAATCAATCGAAAAAAGCCTTTGCGGCGGGCTGGTCGCCCGGCTGTCCCCGCCCTAGGTTCTTGTTCTTGGCCCAACGAGGCTCACACTGCGGGCGGACTGGTCAGCCCCCGCAGCGACCGACGACAAGAACAGGTGTTTCGGGGAAACGGATCATGGGCTCGTTTGAGGGCGTCATCGATGAGACCAGGTTCGTCGCGCCGGGCATATTGAGCCGCAGCGACGTGGCGGAACGCCGCGCCAAGCTTGCGCATGTCGTCGCCGGAGAAATCATCCCCCGGCTGATGCTGCTGCACAAGGAGGTCGTCAAGGCCGCCGAACCGCCGAGCGAGGCGGAGATCGCAGGGCTCGCCCAGCGCGTCCTCAGCGCCGATATCGCCGAAGCGGCGCGCTACATCACCCTGCTGCGCGACCGCGGCCTGTCGATGGAGCGGCTGTTCGTGGAGCTGCTGGAACCCTGCGCGCGACACCTCGGCCAGATGTGGGACCGCGACGCCTGCGATTTCATCGATGTCACGCTCGGGCTCGGACGGCTGCAGAAGCTGCTCGCCGTCTTCAATTCCACCCATATCCTGCCGGCGCTGGACGAGAAACGCCGGGTGCTGATGCTGACGACGCCGGGCGACCAGCATGTGTTCGGCCTGTCGATGGTGACCAAATTCCTCGACGCCGGGGGGTGGCGGGTCGATAGCGAGATCGGCGCGCCGCTCGAGCTGGCCGGCGAGACGGTCGGTCAATCCTGGTATGCGGTGGCCGGGCTGACCCTCGGCTCGGAGCGGCATCTGGCGCAATTGAAGGCGATGATCGCCATGATCCGGCGGCGCTCGCTCAATCCGGCGATCGGCGTCATGGTCGGCGGTCCGGTGTTCTCGGCCGATCCCGGGCTGGCCAAGAGCGTGGGCGCGGATGCGACCGCGGTGGACGCGCCGACAGCCGTGCTGACGGCGCAAAAGCTGTTCGACCTTGGGGCGCTGCGCAGCTGGGCGGCGTAGCCTAGCCTGGCGACTTCTGTGATTGCCGCTTGAATCCGCGCCGGCGTTGGCCTTTATCGCGCGGACGCCACGCCACGCTCGGAAACTCCCATGCTGAAAGCCCTGCTGCCCCTCGCCTTCGCCCTGCTGCTGGCAGGCCCCGCCCAGGCGCAGGACAAGCTGACGCTGATCCTCGACTGGTTCGTCAATCCCGATCACGGCCCGATCGTCATCGCCAAGGAGCGCGGCTTCTTCCGGCAGATGGGGCTCGAGGTCGAGATCGTCGCGCCCGCCAACCCGACCGACCCGCCGAAGATGGTCGCCGCCGGCCGCGCCGACCTCGCCGTCTCCTACCAGCCGCAGCTGCATCTCAACCTGCACCAGGGCATGGAGCTGGTGCGCGTCGGCACGCTGGTCTCGACCCCGCTGACCTGCCTCGTCACCCTGGCCGACGGGCCGGTGAAACGCATCGCCGATCTCGCCGGCCGCAAGGTCGGCTTCGCCGTCGCGGGCGTGCAGGAGGTGCTGCTCGAGGCGATGCTGCGCCATAACGGCGTGGAGCCGAGCGCAGTGGAAAAGGTCAATATCGGCTTCTCCATCTCGCCCGCGCTGATGAGCGGGCAAGTTGCCGGCGTCATCGGGGCCTTCCGCAATTTCGAGCTGAATCAGCTCGCGCTCGAAGGCAAGACCGGGCGCTGCTTCTATCCCGAGAGCGAAGGCGTGCCGGCCTATGACGAGCTGATCTACGTCGCCAACCCCAAGACCATGAACAAGGACAAGCTGCGCCGCTTCATGGCCTCGACCGAGCTCGCCGCGCAGTTCATCCTGAACAGCCCGAAGGAAAGCTGGGAGATTTTCGCCGGCACGTCGAGCGAGCTGCGCAACCCCCTGAACGAGCGCGCCTGGCTCGACACCTATCCCCGCTTCGCCACCCGGCCCGCGGCGATGGATTATGGCCGCTACGCCGCCTTCGACGCCTTCCTGCTGAAGATGGGCGCAGTGCCCGCCAGCACGCCGGTGGCGAAGCTGACGGTGGACGTGACCGCCCCGTGACGCCGCAGGACCGGGCCTGACGCGAAGGGATGGGCGCCGCGCCGGGCATCGTCGTGGAGGGAGAAGCCTGGCTGGGCGAGGCCAGGCTGTTCCCGCATCTGCGCCTGACGCTTCAGCCCGGGCGCTGGACCAGCCTGCTCGGCGCGTCGGGCGTGGGCAAGACAACGCTGCTGCGGCTGATCGCCGGGCTGGAGACCGGAGCCGCCTTCAACGGCGCCGTCAGCGCCAGCGACGGCGCCGCGCTGTCGGGCCGCATCGCCTTCATGGGCCAGAGCGATCTGCTCGCCCCCTGGCTCGACCTGTTCGGCAATGTCACGCTCGGCGCCCGGCTGCGGGGCGAGACGCCCGATCGTGAGCGCGCCTGCGCCATCATTGCCAGCGTCGGGCTGTCCGGGTTCGAGAAGCGGCGACCGCAGACGTTGTCGGGCGGCCAGCGCCAGCGCGCCGCCCTGGCCCGCACGTTGATGGAGGACCGGCCGGTCGTGCTGCTCGACGAACCCTTCTCCTCGCTCGATGCGCGCATGCGGGCGGAGATGCAGGAGCTTGCGGGCGAGCGGCTGCAGGGCCGCACCACGCTGCTGGTCACGCATGACCCCGGCGAGGCGGCGCGGCTCAGCCACCATGCCTTCCTGCTCGCTCCGTCGGGCCTCTCGGAGCTGCCGCTCCCGGCATCGGCCCCGGTGCGCGCCGTCGACGCCGCCGACACCATGGCCGCTCAGGCGGCGATGTTCCGGCTGCTGCGGAGCCCGGCGTGACCGGGGCCCTGACCTCGTTGGCGCGCGGCGCGCTGGCGCTCGGTTTCGCGCTGGGCCTGTGGCAGGCGCTGGTCTGGGCCAGCGGCGTGCCGGCCTTCATCCTGCCCGGTCCGGAACGGGTGGCGCTGCGCTTCTGGCAGGCGCGGGCGCTCATCGCGGAGCACGCGCTGATCACCTTCGCGGAAATCCTGCTCGGGTTGGGGCTGGGCAGCGCATTGGGCGTCGCCACCGCCTTGCAGCTGGCGCTCTCGCCTTTGGCGCGCTTGCTGATGCGGCCGATCCTGGTGTTCGCGCAAGCGGTGCCGATCTTCGCCCTGGCGCCGATCCTGACGCTCTGGCTCGGCTATGGGCTCGCCTCGAAGGTCCTGATGGTGACGCTGGTGATCTCGTTTCCCGTGGCGTCCGCCTTCTATGACGGGCTGATGCGCACGCCGCAGGGCCAGCTCGACCTCGCCCGCGTCATGGGCGCGTCGCCGGGGAGGCTGGTCTTCCAGCTGCGGGCGCCCCACGCCATGCCCGCCCTCGCCTCGGGCCTGCGGCTGGCGGCGGTCTATGCGCCGATGGGCGCGGTGATCGGCGAGTGGGTCGGCGCCTCGAAGGGCCTCGGCCACCTGATGCTGCTGGCCAATGGCCGCGGCCAGACCGATCTGATGTTCGCCAGCCTGTTCGCGCTCGCCGCCTTCACGGTCCTGCTGCACCGGCTGATGGACGGGCTCGGCGCGGCGCTGACCGCGCGTTTCGCCGAACCGGCCGGCTAAAGCGGTTTTTTGATCTGATCGGCTCGGATCGGCCGCTCCATCTCTTG
>JBKBRD010000148.1:0-7689 GCA_046292405.1 Allobosea sp.
TGAACGAGCCGCCGATCTGCAGGCTTTCGACCTTGACCACGGTCTCGACGCCGAGCCGCGCCGATAATCCGGCGCTGTGATAGGTCGGCGTGCGCCGGATGCGCCCGGACAGGCGCGCGGCGGCGGCCTGGACATCGGCGAGAGTCACGTCGAAGGCGGTCGTGGTCATGGTCGGCCCTGTGTTGCCGCGGCGGAGACGGAGGCGGCTGGAGAGATCCCCAGCCCGATGCCGCTGGGCGTTCTTCAGGATGATGGCTGCCGGAGCAAATGCAAGTGCGGAGGGCGGATCGACGCACTACCATAAGCCCTCATCCTGAGGAGCGCCGCAGGCGCGTCTCGAAGGATGCTTCAGGGGGCGCGGAGTTTCCTGGACCATCCTTCGAGACGCTGCTGCGCAGCTCCTCAGGATGAGGGCTCGACGACTCGCAACCGTAACCCTGCCATGCGCCAAAGCGGTTGACCCTGCCTGCCGTCTGCCTACCCTGCAGCGCGCCAAGATCAGCCAACCCGCCATCGGAAAGTTCGCATTGTGACCCTGACGCCCAAGGACATGCTCGCCAAGCTGGTCTCGTTCAACACGGAATCGCAGCGCAGCAATCTCGAGCTCATCCATTTCTGTCGCGACTATCTGGCGGGCCTCGGCGTCGAGAGCCGCATCGTGCCGAATGCCGACGGTCAGAAGGCGAACCTTTACGCCAGCATCGGCCCGCAGGCTGCCGGCGGCGTCGTGCTCTCCGGCCATACCGATGTCGTGCCGGTGGCGGGGCAGGACTGGAGCTCCGATCCCTGGACGCTGACCGAGCGCGACGGCAAGCTCTATGGCCGCGGCGCCTGCGACATGAAGGGATTCGACGCCATCGCGCTCGCCCTCGTGCCGGAAATGCTGAAGGCCCCGCTGAAGCGCCCCGTCCATATCGCACTCTCCTATGACGAGGAGGTCGGCTGCCAGGGCGTGCGCGGGATGATCGCCGATATGGTCGAAGCCGGCTTCGCGCCCTCGGCCGTCATCGTCGGCGAACCCTCGATGATGCAGGTGGTGACCGGCCACAAGGGCGGGATGCGGATGCGCACCAGCGTGCGCGGCCACGCTGTCCATTCCAGCCGCGTGCATGCCGGCGTCCCGGCGGTGATGATCGCAGCCGAGCTGATCCACTGGCACAATGAGGTGATGGCGGAAAACAAGGCCCGCACCCCGGCCGACACCGGCTTCGAACCCCCCTACACGACGCTGCATGTCGGCGTCGTGCAGGGCGGCACGGCGGTCAACATCACCGCCGAGCATTGCAGCTTCACGCACGAAGTGCGCTGCATTCCCGGCGAGCGCGACGAGGATTACGAGCAGCGCTACCGGGCGAAGCTCGCCGAGGTCGAAACGCGGATGAAGGCGATCGCGCCCGAGACCGGCATCGATTTCGAGGTCACCTCCTTCACCCCCGCCATGGGGCCGGAACAGGGCGGCGGCGCCGAGACCCTCTGCCGCCGCCTCACCGGCGACAATGGCAGCCATGTCGTCTCTTACGGCACGGAAGGCGGGCTGTTCCAGCGCGCCGGCTGGTCGACCGTGGTCTGCGGCCCCGGCGACATCGCCCAGGCGCATCAGCCCGACGAGTTCATCTCGGTCGACCAGCTCGACAAGGGCACGCAATTCATCCGCGGCGTCATCGCCGAACTGTCGCGCTGAGCGCTGTCCAAAAAACTTGCAAAACTGCGGCGCTCGGCATGCGCAATACGCATGTTAGCCCCGTGACTCGCGCGGAATGTCTGGCTAAGCTCCCGGCTTCGCCAGCCCGACAGGGCTGGCCAAGGGGAGAGACAATCTAATGAAACCGCGTTTTCTCGCTTTTGCCGCGGCGCTGCTCGGCGCGTCCGTGCTCGCGCTCGCCACTGCCGAAGCGCGCCCGCTGAAATGGGCCGCCGCCGGCGACGCCCTGACGCTGGACCCGCACGCCCAGAACGAGGGGCCGACCACCTCGCTCAACCAGCATATTTATGAAAGCCTGACCGAGCGCGACCATGCCGGCAAGCTGCTGCCGCTGCTCGCCACCTCCTGGCGCGTGCTGCCGGACGATCCGACGGTGTGGGAGTTCAAGCTCCAGCAGGGCGTCAAGTTTCACGACGGTTCGGCCCTGACCGCCGATGACGTGGTGTTCTCCTATGAGCGCGCCATGCAGCCGACCTCCGACTTCAAGGGCTATCTCACCTCGGTCGAGAAGGTCACAAAGACCGACGACATGACGGTGCAGATCAAGACCAAGGGTCCCAACCCGCTGCTGGTCAACAACACCTCGTCGATCCGCATCCTCAGCAAGGCCTGGGCCGAGAAGAACAACGCGGTCAAGACGCAGGACTTCAAGAACAAGGAAGAGAACTTCGCGGTCCGCAACGCCAACGGCACCGGCCCCTTCATTCTCGTCTCGCGCGAAGCCGACGTGAAGACGGTGATGAAGCGCAACGACGCCTATTGGAACAAGGGCAAGGTCCCGCTCGAAATCACCGAGCTGACGCTGGTGCCGATCAAGCAGGACGCGACCCGCGTCGCCGCTTTGCTCTCGGGCGAAGTCGATTTCGTGCAGGACGTGCCGGTGCAGGACATCGCGCGCCTGAAGAGCCAGCCGAAGATCAAGGTCAATTCCGGGCCTGAGAACCGCACCATCTTCTTCGGCATGAATGTCGGCGCGGCCGATCTCAAGAGCGACGACGTGCAGGGCAAGAACCCCTTCGCCGACAAGCGCGTCCGTCAGGCCGTCAACATGGCGCTCAACCGCTCCGCCATCCAGCGCGTGGTAATGCGCGGCGAATCCGTGCCGACCGGGGTGATCATGCCCCCCTTCGTCAATGGCTGGACCAAGGAGCTCGACGCCGCGCCCGCGACCGACATGGCCAAGGCCAAGGCGCTGCTCGCTGAAGCCGGTTATCCCAACGGCTTCTCCACCACGTTGCATTGCCCCAATGACCGCTATGTCAACGACGAGGGCATCTGCCAGGCGGCCGTCGGCATGTTCGGCCAGATCGGCGTCAAGGTGAACCTGGTCTCGCAGTCCAAGTCGATCCACTTCAACCTGATTCAGCGCAACCCGGCCGAGACCGACTTCTACCTCGTCGGCTGGGGCGTGCCGACCTATGACAGCGACTACATCTTCTCCTACATGTATCATTCGCGCACCGGCTCGCAGGGCAGCTGGAACGCGACCGGCTACAGCGACAAGGATGTCGACGGGATGATCCAGTCGCTCTCGCGCGAGATCGACCTGCCCAAGCGCGACGCCACCATCGCCAAGCTCTGGGCCAAGCTGAAGGACGAGACGATCTATCTGCCGATCCACCACCAGTCGCTGAGCTATGGGATGAGCAGCACGCTCGACATCCCCGTCGACGTCGGCAACAACCCCAAGCTCAAGATGGTGTCCTTCAAGGGATCATAGGCGGTCGCGAGCGGAGTTCGTGCGCCGACATCGTCATGGTTGGGCCTTGGCCCGACCATCCGCGGTTTGGCGCTGCGAGCGCCGGACCCAAGACGTGGATGCTCGCCACAAGGGCGAGCATGACGGCCTACGTCGCCTTTTGACCTGAACAGGACGTCCTGATGCTCGCCTATATCCTGCGCTCCCTGATGCAGGGGCTGGTGGTGATGCTCGCCGTCGCCTTCATCGCCTTCTCGATGTTCCGCTTTGTCGGCGACCCCGTGGTCAACATGCTCGGCCAGGAGGCGACGCTGCAGGACCGGGCGGAGCTGACCGAGCGTCTGGGCCTGAACGATCCCGTGCCGCTGCAATTCGCCCGCTTCGTCGGGGATGCGGCGCGGGGCGATTTCGGCATCTCCTACCGCCAGGGCCGCAAGGTCTCCTCGCTGATCCTGGAGCGTTTGCCGGCGACGGTGGAGCTGGCGGTGCTGTCGGCCATCTTCGCCTTCGTCGTCGGCGTCGCGCTCGGCGTCTACGCCGCCATCCGCCGCGACGGCTGGATCGCCAATCTTGTGATGTCGCTCTCGCTGATAGGCGTCAGCCTGCCGACCTTCCTGATCGGCATCGGGCTGATCTACATCTTCGCCGTGGAGCTGCGCTGGCTGCCCAGTTTCGGGCGCGGCGATGTCGTCATGATCGGCTGGTGGTCGACCGGGCTTTTGACCAAGAGCGGCCTGCAATCCCTGGTCATGCCGGTGCTGACGCTCGGCTTTCTGCAGCTGACGCTGATCATGCGGCTGGTCCGCTCCGAAATGCTCGAGGTGATGCGCGCCGACTTCATCCGCTTCGCGCGAGCGCGCGGCATTCCCGAGCGCCGCATCGAATTCCGCCATGCGCTGCGCAACACCATGATTCCGGTCATCACCATCGCGGGTCTCCAGCTCGGCGGCGTCATCGCCTTCGCCATCGTCACCGAGACGGTGTTCCAATGGCCCGGGCTGGGCGCGCTCTTCGTCAACGCGGTGCAATTCGTCGACGTTCCCGTGATGTCGGCCTATCTGCTCTTCGTCGCCTTCGTCTTCGTGGTCACCTCCCTCATCGTCGACCTCGTCTACGTCGCGCTCGATCCCCGCCTGCGGATCGGCAACCCGGCCATGGCCAAGTGATGTCCCGCATCGTCGCATCCATCATTCCGGGGCATCGCGCTGCGACGAGCCCAAAACCGATGAGCGCCGGTCGCCCACTGGGCGGGGAGAGCGACGTTGGCGGTTTGCCTGGCTGCCCCGGCGACTATGGGGTGCCGCCTCAGCCCTGCGGCCTGCCCCGCATTGACGGTGATTTATGAGCAGCTTACCGACCCCGCCCCTCCGCTCGCCCGGCCGGCTCGCCCGCCTCTGGGATTCCGACATCGTCTGGTCCTTCCGGTCCTCGCCGGTCACGGTGGTGGCGACGCTGCTGGCGCTGGTGCTGGTGCTGGCCGCGCTGGCCGCGCCGCTGATCGCGCCCTATGACCCGTTCGACCCCGCCTCGCTCGACCTGTCGGACGGGTTCTCCCGGCCGATGCAGCCCAACGAGATCACCGGGAAAGTGTTCTGGCTGGGGTCCGACGGGCAGGGCCGCGACATCTTCTCCGCCATTCTCTACGGCTCGCGCGTCTCGCTGCTGGTCGGCGCGGCGTCCGTGTTGTTCTCGCTGGTCATCGGCGTCGGCCTCGGACTCGTCGCCGGCTATGTCGGCGGGCGCACGGAGTCGCTGATCATGCGCGTCGCCGACATCCAGCTCAGCTTCCCGGCCATTCTCGTAGCGCTGCTGGTCTTTGGCGTGGCGCGCGGACTGATCCCGCCGGCGCTGCAGGAGCGGATGACCCTGCTCGTGCTGGTCATCGCCATCGGCCTGTCCAACTGGGCGCAATATGCCCGCACCGTGCGCGGCTCGACGCTTGTCGAGAAGAACAAGGTCTATGTCGACGCCGCAAGGCTGATCGGGCTCAAGGCCTGGCCGGTGATGATCAAGCATGTCCTGCCCAATGTCGCCGGGCCCGTGCTGGTCATCGCCACCATCAACCTCGCGCTCGCCGTCATCGAGGAGGCGACGCTGTCCTTCCTTGGGGTCGGCATGCCGCCGACCCAGCCATCGCTGGGCACGCTGATCCGCTTCGGCCAGCAATATCTGTTCTCGGGCGAATGGTGGATCCTGCTGTTTCCCGCGCTCGTGCTCGTGCTGCTGGCCCTGTCGATCAACCTGTTCGGCGACTGGCTGCGCGATGCGCTGAACCCGAAGCTGAGGTGAACGCTTTGACCGCTCCGCTTCTCCAGGTGCGCGACCTCACCGTCGAGTTCGTCACGCGTCGCGGCGCTTTGCGCGCGCTCGACAAGGTCTCCTTCGACATCGCCCGCGGCGAGGTGCTCGGCGTCGTCGGCGAGTCCGGCGCCGGCAAATCGGTCACCGGCGCTGCCATCATCGGGCTGATCGACCCGCCCGGCCGGATCGCGGGCGGCGAGATCAGGCTGGCGGGCGAGCGCGTCGACAACCTGTCGCCCGAGGCCATGCGCAAAATCCGCGGCAAGCGCATCGCCATGATCTTCCAGGATCCGCTCACCAGCCTGAACCCGCTCTATCGCATCGGCGAGCAGTTGATCGAGACGATCCAGACCCATACCAGCCTCAACGCCGCGGAGGCCCGCCAGCGCGCCATCGCCCTGCTCGACGAGGTCGGCATTCCCGCGCCCGAGCGGCGCATCGACGGCTATCCGCACGAATTCTCGGGCGGCATGCGCCAGCGCGTCGTCATCGCGCTCGCGCTCTGCGCCGAACCGGAGGTCGTCATCGCCGACGAGCCGACCACGGCGCTCGACGTCTCCGTGCAGGCGCAGATCATCGCGCTCATCAAGCGCATCTGCAAGGAACGCGGGACTTCGGTAATGCTCGTCACCCATGACATGGGCGTCATCGCCGAGACGGCCGACCGCGTGGCGGTGATGTATGCCGGCCGCGTCGCCGAGATCGGACCGGTGCGCGACGTGGTCAAGCAGCCGCTGCACCCCTATGCGCAGGGGCTGATGGGCGCCATCCCCTCGCTGGAAGGCGATGCGACCCGGCTCGTCCAGATTCCCGGCTCGATGCCGCGGCTCTCCGCCATCCCGCCCGGTTGCGCCTTCAATCCGCGCTGTCCGAAGGTCTTCGCGCGCTGCCATGTCGAGCGCCCGGAACTGATCCCCCATGGCAGCCGGCAGGTCGCCTGCCATCTTTACGACAGTCCCCAGGCGGAGGCAGCGGCGTGACCCGATCGCAGCAGGAGGCGACGCTGGTCGCGGTTCGCGACCTCAAGCGCGTCTTCGACGTCTCGAAACCCTGGCTCAACCGCGTGCTCGAGGGCGCTCCGCGCCAATATCTGAAGGCGGTCGATGGCGTGTCTTTCGAGATCAAGCGCGGCGAGACCTTCGCGCTGGTCGGTGAATCCGGCTCCGGCAAATCGACGGTCGCCCGCATGGTCGTCGGCCTGCTGCCGCCTTCGGGCGGGACGGTGAGCATCGACGGCATCTCGATGAACGACGCCGACGTCGCCCAGGAACGCCAGCGCCTGCGCAGCCGCATCCAGATGATCTTCCAGGACCCCTTCGCCAGCCTCAACCCGCGCTGGCGCGTCGGGCGCATCATCGCCGAGCCGATCCGCGCCTTTTCAGTGGTCGAGGGCGAGGCGGCCATCGTCGAGCGCGTCGGCGAGCTGCTGACTCTGGTCGGGTTGCACCCCGACGACGCCAGCAAGTTTCCGCACGAGTTCTCGGGAGGCCAGCGCCAGCGCATCGCGATTGCCCGCGCGCTCGCCTCCAATGCCGACTTCATCGTCTGCGACGAGCCGACTTCGGCGCTCGACGTCTCCGTCCAGGCGCAAATCCTCAATCTGATGCGCGATCTGCAGCAGAAATTCGGGCTGACCTACCTGTTCATCTCGCACAACCTCGCCGTGGTCAGGCACATGGCGACGCGCATCGGCGTGATGTATCTCGGCCGGCTGGTGGAAGTCGCGGATGGCAAGACGCTGTTCTCGAGCCCGCAGCACCCCTATACGCGCATGCTGCTCGATGCGGTGCCCGACCTCGCCATGGTCGGCAAGCAGCGCGAAGGCGTGAAGGGCGAGATCCCCAACCCGATCGACCCGCCCTCGGGCTGCACCTTCCACCCGCGCTGCCCGCTGGCGTTCGACCGCTGCCGGGTCGACAATCCCGCCATGATCGATGGCGTCGCCTGCCACGCCGTCAACGCCGCGCAAGCCGCGGCGTAAGCCTGA
>JBKBRD010000149.1:0-3477 GCA_046292405.1 Allobosea sp.
CGCGACCGGCCGCGTCGTCGTCACCGGCATGGGCAAATCCGGCCATGTCGGCCGCAAGATCGCGGCGACGCTGGCCTCGACCGGCACGCCCGCCCATTTCGTCCACCCGGCCGAGGCCAGCCATGGCGATCTCGGCATGGTCCAGCCCGACGATGTCGTCATCGCCCTGTCCTGGTCCGGCGAGACGGCGGAGCTGGCGGCCATCGTCGCCCATACCCGGCGCTTCCGCGTCGGGCTGATCGCGCTGACCTCGAACGCCGACAGCGCGCTCGGCCGCGAGGCCGATATCGCGCTCGTGCTGCCGAAAGCGACAGAAGCCTGCCCCAACGGGCTCGCGCCGACCACCTCGACGACGATGCAGCTGGCGCTCGGCGATGCTCTGGCCGTGGCGCTGCTCGAGGCGCGCGGTTTCTCGCGTCAGGATTTCTTCGTCTATCACCCCGGCGGCAAGCTCGGCGCGCAGCTCAAGACGGTCGACAGCCTGATGCACAAGGGCGCGTCCCTGCCCATCGTCGGGCTCGACGCGGCGCTTGCGGACGTGATCGCGCTCATCACGGCCAAGGGTTTCGGCTGCGCCATCGTCGTCGACGAGGACGGCCGGCTCTCCGGCATGGTCACCGACGGCGATCTGCGCCGCACCCTGTCGCTGTCGGGCGCCAGCGCCGCCTCGCGCCGGGCGCGCGAGATCATGACCGCCAATCCACGCCATGTTCCGCCCGACACCCTGGCGGTCGAGGCGCTGGAGATGGTCAACCGGCTGCGCATCACCGCGCTGATCGTCGCCGACGCGGAGCGCCGCCCTGTCGGGCTGGTGCATGTGCACGATCTGCTCAGGCTCGGCGTCGCCTGAGCAGACAGGCGCCGATCAACCGCGCTGGTAGAGCAGCCGCGCCCGGATCGTGCCATCGAGCGCCCGGATCTCCTTGAGAATGTCCGTGGCCTCGGCGCCGATGCTGTCGGCCTCCATCACGACATAGCCGATTTCGCCATCGGTCTGGTAGTTCTGGGCGGAAATGTTGACCTGGCGGTTGGCGAAGACGTCGTTGAGGCGGCGCAGCATGCCTGGGACATTGCGCTGGACATGGATGAAGCGCGTGCCTTCGGGGCGCGGCGTCAGCTGCACCTGCGGAAAATTCACCGCTCCCACCGTCGAGCCGATATCGGAATAATCGACCAGCTTGCGCGCCACCTCGGCGCCGATGCGCTCCTGCGCCTCCTCGGTCGAGCCGCCGACATGCGGGGTCAGGATGACGTTCTCCAGCCCCTGCAAGGGCGAGACGAAGCGCTCGCTGTTGGAGGCGGGCTCGATCGGGAAGACGTCGACGGCCGCCCCGGCGAGATGCCCGCTCTTCAGCGCCGCCGCCAGCGCCTCGAGATCGACCACGGTACCGCGCGAATTATTGATGAGATAGCTGCCCGGCCGCATTATCGCCAGCTCGGCTGCGCCGATCATGCCCGCCGTCTGCGGCGTCTCCGGCACATGCAGCGAGACGATGTCGGCAAAACCGAGGAGATCGGCCAGGCTGTCGACGGGCTCGGTGTTGCCATGGCGCAGCCGGTCGGTCTGGTCGTAATAGATCACCCGCATGCCCATGGCCTCGGCCAGCGTCGAAAGCTGGCTGCCGATATTGCCGTAGCCGACGATGCCGAGAATCTTGCCGCGCACCTCGAAGGAGCCGTTGGCGGATTTGTCCCAGCCGCCGGTATGGGCGGCGCGCGAGCGGTCGGTGATGCGCCGCAGCAGCATCACGATTTCGCCGATCGTCAGCTCCGCCACGCTGCGCGTGTTGGAGAAGGGCGCGTTGAACACCGGCACGCCGCGTCCGCGCGCCGCCTGCAGATCGACCTGGTTGGTGCCGACCGAGAAGCAGCCGACGGCGAAGAGCCGACGCGCCTGCGCGAAGACCGGCTCCGTCAGCTGCGTGCGCGAGCGGATGCCCAGCACATGCACATCCTCGACCGCCTTGAGCAGCGCCTCGTCGCTGAGCGCCTTGGGCAAGCGCTCCATATTGCTGTAGCCGGCCTGGACCATGAGGTCGGCGGCGGAATCGTTGATGCCCTCCAGCAGCAGGACCTTGATGCGGTCCTTGGACAGGGAGAGGCGCGGCTTGGGCTGGGACATGGTGCGACTGCTTGGGAGTGCGGAGGCCTTGGCTATAGCCCTGCTGACGTTACGGACAAGCCGCTATTTTGCGCGGCGGCCCTGTCGCGCGCTCACGCCTTCTCGACCAGCAGCGTAGCGCCGTCGACGCCGACGACGCGCACCGACGTCCCGGCCAGCAATTCCGGGCCCTTTACGCGCCAGGAGGAATCATCGACGCGAATCCGGCCTTCGCCGCCGCTCATCGTCGCTTGAAGCGTGAAGACCCGGCCGATCAGCCCGCGCCCGCGCGCGTTCAGCCCGGTCGCCGCATCAGGCTCGTCAGCCTTGCGCCGGGTCAGCAGCCGGCCGGCGGCGACACTCACGACGCAGAACGCGACGAACACCAGCGCAGCACCCTGCCAGGCCAGGGCGGCGAAGCCGACGACGAGCCCGGTGGCGAGCGCGGCCAAGCCGAGCCAGATCAGGAAAATCCCGGGCGCGGCCATCTCCGCCGCAATCAGCACGAGGCCGAGCACGATCCAGCTCCAGCCGCCGAGCGACGCCAACCACGCCAGCATCGGTCAGGCGTCCGCGCGGCCGGCAGCCGGCACGGAGCCGGCGCGGCGGGCTTCGACGGCTTCGTTTCCGAACACCGCCCGCGTCAGCTGGGCGATGCCGCCGACGGTGCCAGCCAGCGCCGCAGCCTCGATCGGCACGATCACCACCTTGCTGTTGGGAGCGCTGGCGATCGCCTTGAGCGCATCGGTGTAGCGCTCGGCGATGAGGAAATTCGCTGCCTGGATATCGCCCTTGCCGATCGCCTCCGAGACCATGGCGGTGGCGGCGGCCTCGGCCTGGGCCGAGCGCTCGCGCGCCTCGGCGTCGCGGAAGGCCGCCTCCTTGCGCCCCTCCGCCGCAAGAATCTGCGCCTGCTTCAGCCCCTCGGCCCGCAGGATCTCGGCCTGGCGCAGGCCGTCGGCCTCCAGCACCGCGGCGCGCTTCTCGCGCTCGGCCTTCATCTGCCGGTTCATCGCGCCCACGATGTCGGTCGGCGGCAGGATGTCGCGGATCTCGATGCGCGTGACCTTGACGCCCCAGGGCGAGGCGGCGGCGTCCATCACCCGCAACAGCCGCTCATTGATCTCGTCGCGATGCGACAGCAGCTGGTCTAGATCCATGGAGCCGACGACGGTGCGGATATTGGTCATGGTCAGGGTGATCAGCGCCTGGTCGAGCGCGGTGACCTCGTAGCAGGCCTTGGCCGCGTCCAGCACCTGGTAGAAGGCTGCGGCGTCGATGCGGACGCCGGCATTGTCCTTGGTGATCGCTTCCTGGCTGGGAACGTCGAGCAGCTGCTCCATCACGTTCACCTTGTGGCCGATGCGCTCGATATA
>JBKBRD010000149.1:3487-7671 GCA_046292405.1 Allobosea sp.
CCAGCCCAGGGCCGAGCGTGCGCGCGTAACGCCCGAACCGCTCGACCGTATAGTTGTAGCCCTGCGGGATGGTCCGGACGCCGAGCGCAATGGTCAGGATGACCAGCGCGACGAGCGCGACCACGACGATGTCGTATCCCTGGAACTGCATCGCCTCGAATCCCTTCGGCCAGCCCGTATCGGCGACAGGCAACCTGACGATTGCGACAGGATGATGCAAGCCGCTGCGAGAGCTCCGATCCCGACGATGCCGAAGACCGCCGCCGGCGCGTCTCCAAGCAGGATCCGGCGCTGTCGTCTGAAGCCTCGTCAAGGCGGCCGTTCGGGATCCACGGGTCAGGCTAAAGCCCGCGTCTTTGCGAGCGCAGCGAAGCAACCCAGGGGCAAACGCTCACCCTGGTCCCTGCTGGGTTGCTTCGTCGCTGACGCTCCTCGCAATGACGTATGGCGAGCAAAATTCACCCCGCCAGCCCTCGTCCTGAGGAGCGCCGCAGGCGCGTCTCGAAGGATGGACCAGAGCGCGCGGGAGCCTCCTGGAGCATCCTTCGAGACGGCCGCTGCGCGACCTCCTCAGGATGACGGCTCGGGAGGAAGCGCGTCTGCGCGCGGCTCAGACGAACTGGCCGTGGCAGTGCTTGTACTTCTTGCCCGAGCCGCAGGGGCAGGCCTCGTTGCGACCGACCTTGCCCCAGGTCGCGGGATCGGCCGGATCGCGCTCGACCACAGCCAGATCGCCTTCGATCGCGGCGTATTGCAGGCTGGAGCCGCCGTAATCGGCGCCGAAACCCTGCGCTTCGCCATCCTGCGGCGGCGGCGCGCCCTCCTCCTGCGCATCGAAACGGACCTCGATTCGCATCAGATTGCCCGTCACCTGCTCGCGCAGCCGGCCGATCAGGCTGTCGAACAGCTCGAAAGCCTCCTGCTTGTACTCGTTCAGCGGGTCGCGCTGGGCGTAGCCGCGCCAGCCGACGACCTGGCGCAGATGGTCGAGCGTGACCAGATGCTCGCGCCAGAGATGATCCAGCGTCTGCAGCAGCACCTGCTTCTCGACATAGATCATGACTTCTTCGGTGTTGCGGGCGATGCGCGCGGCGTAATCCTCATCCGCGAGCTTGCGGATGCGCTCGCGCAGCTCGGCGTCGGCGATGCCCTCCTCCTTCGCCCACTCCTCGATCGGCAGGTCGAGGTTGAGGAACTGCATCACGCCTTCCTTCAGCGCGGCGGTGTCCCACTGCTCGGGATAGGCCTCCTCCGGGATGTGCCGCGCCACCAGATCCTCGCAGACGCCCTGGCGCATGTCGTCGATGGTCTCGCGCACGGTCGCCTGGCGCATGAAATCGCGACGCTGCTCGAACACCACCTTGCGCTGGTCGTTCATCACGTCGTCGTATTTGAGGATGTTCTTGCGGATGTCGAAGTTGCGGGCCTCGACCTTGCCCTGCGCCTTCTCGACCGCCTTGTTGATCCAGGGGTGGACGATCGCCTCGTCCTCCTTGAGGCCGAGCTTCGTCAGCATGCCGTCCATCCGGTCGGAACCGAAGATGCGCATCAGGTCGTCCTGCAGCGACAGGAAGAATTTCGAGCGGCCCGGGTCGCCCTGGCGACCGGCGCGGCCGCGCAGCTGGTTGTCGATGCGCCGGCTTTCATGGCGCTCGGTGCCGACGATGTAGAGCCCGCCGGCCTTCAGCACGCGCTGCTTGAAATCGGCGACTTCGACGCGGATCTCGGCGGCGCGGCGCTCGCGCTCCGGCCCCTCCTCCATCCCCGCCAGATCATGGGCGATGCGCATGTCGGCATTGCCGCCGAGCTGGATGTCGGTGCCGCGCCCGGCCATGTTGGTCGCGACCGTGATGGCGCCGGGCACGCCGGCCTGGGCGACGATATAGGCTTCCTGCTCGTGGAAGCGGGCGTTCAGCACGGCGAAGGCGCGCGAGGGCTTGCCGGCGCGGGCGGCGGCGTAAACCGGCTCGAGCGCCTTGGGATCGGTGAAGTCGAGCTGCTGGAAGCCCTCCTTCATCAGCATCTCGGCCACGAGTTCCGAGCGTTCGATCGAGGTGGTGCCGACCAGCAGCGGCTGGCCGCTCTCCTGCGCCGCCTTGATCTCGCGGATGACGCCGCGCACCTTTTCCTCGAAGGTGCGATAGACTTCGTCATCCTCGTCCTTGCGCGAGACCGGGACGTTGGTCGGGATTTCCACCACTTCGAGCTTGTAGATCTGGAAGAACTCGTCGGCTTCGGTCGCGGCGGTGCCGGTCATGCCCGCGAGCTTGGAATAGAGCCGGAAATAGTTTTGGAAGGTGATCGAGGCCAGCGTCGCATTCTCGGGCTGGACGGTGACGCGCTCCTTGGCCTCGAGCGCCTGGTGCAGCCCTTCCGAATAGCGCCGCCCCGGCATCATGCGGCCGGTGAACTCGTCGATGATGACGACGTCGTCATTGCGGACGATGTAGTCCTTGTCGCGCTGGAACAGCGCATGCGCCCGCAGCGCCTGGTTGACGTGATGGACGATGGTGACGTTGACAGCGTCGTAGAGATCGCCCTCCTTGATCAGCCCCGCCTCGCGCAGCAGCTGGTCCATGTGCTCGTTGCCGGCTTCCGTCAGCGACACCGTGCGCTGCTTCTCATCGACCTCGTAATCGCCCTTCACCAGCCCCGGCAGCACCTTGTCGATGGCCAGATAGAGGTCGGACTTGTCGTCGAGCGGGCCGGAGATGATCAGCGGGGTACGCGCCTCGTCGACCAGGATCGAGTCGACCTCGTCGACGATCGCGAAATGGTGGCCGCGCTGCGACATCTGCGCGACATCGTATTTCATGTTGTCGCGCAGATAGTCGAAGCCGAACTCGTTGTTGGTGCCGTAGGTGATGTCGCAGGCGTAAGCCGCCTGGCGGTCCTCATCCTCGATGCCATGCACGATGATGCCGACGGAGAGGCCGAGGAAGTTATAGAGCCGGCCCATCCACTGCGCGTCGCGGCGGGCGAGATAGTCGTTGACGGTGACGACATGGACGCCCTTGCCCTCGAGCGCGTTGAGATAGGTCGGCAGCGTCGCGACCAGCGTCTTGCCTTCGCCGGTCTTCATTTCGGCAATCGAGCCCTCGTGCAGCACCATGCCGCCGATCAGCTGCACGTCGTAGGGCCGCTGGCCGAGCACCCGCTTGGCCGCCTCCCGCACCGTCGCGAAGGCCGGAACCAGCAGATCGTCGAGCTTGGCGCCGTTGGCGAGCTGCGCCCTGAATTCGGCCGTGCGGGCCTGCAGCGCCTCGTCGCTCAGCGCGCTGACCTCTTTCTCCAGCGCGTTGATGGCGGCGATGCGCGGGCCGTAGCCCTTGACGCGGCGGTCGTTCGACGAGCCGAAGAGTTTCTTTGCGAGCGCGCCAAGCATGTTGGGCCTTCCGATCGTAAGGGCAGGCAGCGCGCGGCCAGATCGGCCGGCGCGGGCGCAGGCCCGGTCATTCTCAATTGCGACGCGTGTTTAGACGCGTGCGGGGGCGCGGTCCAGCGTCGCATTGCGTCGCCGCAAGCGTGCCGGAGCCTCAATTCCTGGGAGGATGTGGGGTTCCCTCGCTCTTCTGCCAAGGCGCGCGCGGAATTGCCCGGCGCCGGCGCAGCAAAGCTGCGTGATCTCGCGCGAAATCGGCCCGTCCGCGCCTTGCCTTTGCCGCGTTCAGCTGGCAGTGCAGCGCATGTTCGATTTCGGTTCGACGCGAAGGACTTAACCGATGAAACTGTCTCGTCTCGGCTTGGCTACCCTTGGATTCATGCTGGCGGTCTCCCCGGCGGCGCTCGCCCAGGCCGACAAGGTCGTGGCCAAGGTGAACGGGCTCTCCATCACCGAGCGCGACCTTGGCTATGCAGCCGAGGATCTCGGCGAGCGCCTGGCGCAGGTGCCGGAGGCGCGCCGCCGCGACGAGATGATCAACTATCTCGTCGACCTCAAGCTCGGCGCCAAGGCCGCCGCCGACGCCAAGATCGGCGACGGGCCGGACTTCACCGCCCGCCTCGCCTATCTCCGCGACAAGGTTCTGCTCGAGGAATACATCAACCGCGAAGCCAAGAAGCAGGCGACGCCGGAGGCGGCCCGCAAGCTCTATGACGAGACGCTGAAGTCGCTGCCGCCCGAGGAGGAGGTCAACGCCCGCCACATCCTCGTCGAGGAGGAGGCGCAGGCCAAGGCCGTGGTC
>JBKBRD010000150.1:0-7653 GCA_046292405.1 Allobosea sp.
AGAAACGCGAAGAAATCATACCAGGGCGGACGGCCGGCGCTGAGCTGGATGGCGCGCTGCAGCAGCGGCATGCCTTCGGCCGGGCGGTTCATCATGACGTAACGCGCGCCGAGATTGGCCATGATGTCGGGGTCGTAGGGGTTGCGGGACAGCGCCTCCTGACCCGCCGCCAGCGCTTCCGTAACTTGCCCGCGCGCGAACAGCGCCGACATCAGGGACTTGTGGGCGCGGGCGCTGGACGGCGCCAGCCGCACCGCCGTCATTGCCGCGGTGAGCGCCCTGTCCAGCGCCGGGCCCGGCCGGGGATTGAGGTTGGCGCTATGTTCGAGCAGCGTGAGCACCGCCAGATGCGACCAGGCGGGATGGAAATCCGGATCCTGCCGCAGCAACTCGTCCAGGCATTCATGAGCTTCGCGATGGCTGCCGGCGGTGATGACGCGCCGGAATTCCTGTGCGAGGAAGATGCAGCGCACCATCCAGGACGGCGCATTCTGGCGCGCATCGGCGCGAATGACGCCATAGGGTTCGGCCAGCCGCACCGCCAGGCTCTGCGCCAGTTCGGCGAGTTCGGCGTCGGAGGTGCGATCGGTCCAGGCGCGAGACAGGGTGGTCGTCCAGACGACCCGGCCCGAACTGGTCCGGAGACGGCCGGCGCCGTTGATCGCGTCGCCGCTGCGCTCGACGCTGATCTCGAAGACATAGTCCGGGTCGTCGTGAGCCGGCTGTCCACTGGTCTGGATGCGAACCGCGACGATATCGTCGAACCGGGCGAGCGTGTCGACGAACTGGCGGGTGAACGACTTCTCGATCTCGATGAGAGACGGGTCATTCTGTGGTTCGCTGGCGATCGCCAGCACCGGGAGCCTGGCCCGACCGGCGGCGGAGGGAAGCGTGCGCCCCGCCGTCCTGCCGGCGCCGACGCGAGCCGGCGCGGCTGCGCCATCGCCCTTCGCAGGCGCCTCATCGTCAACGAGCCAGAGAGAGACGCTGGCGACGGCTGCGCCCAGAATGAACGCGCCGAGAACCATCGCCCGCAAACCATTGAGGCGCGACCGACCGCTGCCGGCCGACACCGCCGGGATAGGCGGCGGCGCGGGTTCGGCAGGCGCGGACGCCGCGTCCTGGTCAGGGCCGAGGACAGACGCCGGCGCCTCGGCCGGCTGGAACTGCGGCACATAGGCGCCCAGCGGTATCGCGATGCGCAGCGGATCGCCGGCGCCCTCGACCGCATAATAATGGGCGAGGGCCTTGCGCAGCCGCCCGGCCTCGACCCGGACGATCGGGTCCGCCTGCGGATCGAACTCAGGCCCGCGACCCAGCGCTTCGACGGCTATCGTGTAGCCCTTGAGTTCGGAGCCGCGGCCGGCCAGCTCGCGCTCGACGATGAAGGAGAGAAAGGCCGACAGCTTCGGCGCGCCGCGAAACGCATCCGACGCCAGAACGCGCGCAAGCGCCATCCGCTCGGCGGAGCCCCCGGGTCGTTCCGGGGAGGCCAGCACATCAGCCGCTCCCATCGTCGGGTTATGTCCAAGCGTTTCGCTCATAGTCCTATCTAGGCATGAAGCTGCCCTAGGTCACTCCACTATCTCGTCTATCCTCTACACATTCAGTATGCGCAGGGATGCGCCCATTTTGCGTCATTTCCCAGCCAGGCGTTGGCTGCTAGGCTGCAGTGCTCACAACCCGACAGGATCACCTCATGACCTCCGCCCTGAAGCCTCTGGGAACGCCCAACGACCTCGAAGCCTTCTGGATGCCGTTCACGGCGAACCGGTCGTTCAAGCAGAACCCGCGCATGATCGCACGCGCGGAAGGAATGTACTATTATACTCCTGAAGGTAAGCCGGTGATGGACGGCACTGCAGGGTTGTGGTGCTGCAACGCCGGCCATGCCCGCAAGCCGATCATTCAGGCGATTCAGGCCCAGGCCGAAGAACTGGACTACGCACCGTCGTTCCAGTTCGGTCACCCCAAGGTGTTTGCTGCCGCCGCCCGCATCGCTGCGCTGGCGCCGGGCGATCTCGACCATGTCTTCTTCGCCGGCTCGGGATCCGAGGCGGTCGACACCGCGCTGAAGATCGCGATCGCCTATTGGAACGTGTCGGGCAAGGGCGCCAAGACGCGGCTGATCGGGCGTGAACGCGGCTATCACGGCGTTGGTTTCGGCGGCATCTCGGTCGGCGGCATCGTCAGCAACCGCAAGTTCTTCGGCGGGCTTCTGACCGGCACGGACCACCTCCCCCACACCTATGACCGCGCCAAGCAGGCCTTCACCAAGGGCGAGCCGGAATATGGCGCGCATTTCGCCGATGAGCTGGAGCGGATCGTCACCCTTCACGACGCCTCGACCGTCGCGGCGGTGATCGTCGAGCCGATGGCGGGCTCGACCGGCGTGCTGCCGCCGCCGCAGGGCTATCTCAAGCGCCTGCGCGAGATCTGCGACAAGCACAACATCCTGTTGATCTTCGACGAGGTGATCTCAGGCTTCGGCCGGCTCGGCTACGCCTTCGCGGCCGAACGTTACGGCGTCATTCCGGATATGATCACCTTCGCCAAGGGCGTGACGTCGGGAACCGTGCCGATGGGCGGCGTGATCGCGCGCAAGCACATCTACGACGCCTTCATGAACGGTCCAGACAATGTGATCGAGCTGTTCCACGGCTACACCTATTCCGGCCATCCGCTGGCGGCGGCCGCCTCGCTCGCCACGCTCGACATCTATCGCGACGAGGGGCTGTTCGAGCGGACGAAGACGCTCGAGCCGATCTGGGCTGAGGCGATGATGACGCTGAAGGAAGAGCCGAATGTGCTGGACATCCGCACGCTCGGCCTCGTCGCCGGCATCGACCTGGCCTCCCGGCCCGAAGGGGTGGGCAAGCGCGCCTTCGAGGCCATGGACCGAGCCTTCCGCGAGGAAGGCATCATGATCCGCATCACCGGCGAGACCATCGCCCTGACCCCGCCGCTGATCATCACCGAAAGCCAGATCGAGGAGCTGACGGAGAAGGTGCGGCGGGTGATCAGGGCCGTGGCGGGCTGAGCGGGACGTCAGCGCCGACAGGTCATGGTCGGGTTTGTCCCGACCATCTGCCTCTTCCTTCGATGAGCCCCGTGTTCAAGACGCGGATGCTCGGCGCAGGGCCGAGCATGAAGGCAGGGGCGGCGGCCGGCGCGTCGGCCGGCTCGCCATGACCGCCTCAGGCGGCGCTCACGCCGCCTTCCCGGCTGCGCCGTAATAGCTCTCGCCGGTCTTGGCCATGCGCTTGAGCTGCCGGTTCGGCTTGAAGCGCTCGCCATGCCTCTTCGCCAGCGCCTCGCACAGCTTCACGAAGGCGGCCGCGCCCATATTGTCGATGAAGCTCAGCGTGCCGCCCGAATAGGGCGCGAAGCCGAAGCCGATGATCGAGCCGACATCGGCCTCGCGCGGATCGGTGACGACGCCTTCCTCATAGGTGCGCGCCGCCTCCAGGGCCTGCGTCACCAGCAGACGCTGCTTCAGCTCCTGCATGTCGACGGCCTCGGGCTCCAGCCGCTTGCCGACGAGATCGGCAAGGCCGGGCCAAAGCCGCTTCGGCCCGGCTTCCGGATAATCATAGAAGCCCTTGCGGTTCTTGCGGCCGAGACGGCCATGGCTCTCGACCATCGCGGCCAATAGCTTTTCCTGGCCGGGATCGATCGCCGCGTCGCCCAGCTGCGCCTTGGTCGCCTTCAGCACCTTGTAGGCGAGATCGACCGCAACCTCGTCATTGAGCGAGAGCGGGCCGACCGGCATGCCGGCCTGCTTGCCGGCCTGCTCGATCATCGCCGGCGGCACGCCCTCCATCAGCATCAGATGGCCTTCGCGGATGTAGTTGCCGACGCAGCGATTGGCGTAGAAGCCGCGGGTGTCATTGACGACGATCGGCGTCTTCTTGATGGCCCTGACAAAATCCAGCGCCAGCGCCAGCGCCTTGTCGCCGGTCTTCTTCGCCATGATGATCTCGACCAGCAGCATCTTCTCGACCGGCGAGAAGAAATGAATGCCGATGAAGTTCTTCGGGCGCTCGCTGGTGGCGGCAAGCCCGGTGATCGGCAGGGTCGAGGTGTTGGAGCCGAAGATGGTGCGGGGGCCGACCGCCGCCTCGACCTTGGCGATGACCTCGGCCTTGACCTTGGGATCCTCGAAGACCGCCTCGATGACGAGGTCGCAGCCCTTCAACTCGGCATAATCGGCCGTGGCCTGGATGCGCCCGAGCAGCGCGTCGCGGTCGGCGGTCTTGGCGCGGCCCTTCATGATCTGGTCGGAGACCAGCTTGTGCGAATAGGCCTTGCCCTTGTCGGCGGCCTCCTGGTCGCGGTCGACGAGCACGACCTCGAGCCCGGCATTGGCGCTGACATAGGCGATGCCGGCGCCCATGAAGCCGGCGCCGACGACGCCGATCTTCTTCAGCCTGCCGGGCGGCACGTCGGCCGGGCGACGGGCGCCCTTGTTGAGCTCCTGCATCGAGACGAAGAGAGAGCGGATCATCGACGCCGCCTCCTTCGTCCGCAGGATCTTGGCGAAATAGCGGCTCTCGACCTTCAGCGCGAGGTCGATCGGCAGTTGCAGCCCCTCATAGACCGCCGAGAGAATGGCGCGGGCGGCCGGGTAATTGTCATTGGTCTCGCGGCGGTAGATCGCGTTGGCCGGAGGCCAGATCTGCATGCCAGCGGGGGAATAGACCTTGTTGGAGGGCAGCTTGAAATTGGGGTCGTCCCAGGGCGCCTTGGCCTGCGGATTGGCCTTGAGCCATTCTTTCGCATTGGCGACGAGCTGGTCGCGCGGGACGACCGCATGGACGAGGCCGGAGTTGCGGGCCGGCAGGGCTTTGATCTGCTCGCCCTTGAACAGCATCTGCAGCGCGTCGCCGGTCTGCATCAGCCGGGAGACGCGCTGGGTGCCGCCGGCGCCGGGAAACAGCCCGACCTTGATCTCGGGCAGGCCGACGCGCGTCGCGCCATCGTCGGAGCAGACGCGGTACTGGCAGGAGAGGGCCAGTTCGAAAGCGCCGCCGAGGCAGACGCCGTGAATTGCGGCGGCGAAGGGTTTGCCGCAGGTTTCGAGCTTGCGATAGAGCAGCGAGAGCTTGCGGCTCTCGTCGAAGAAGCGCTGCATCGCGGCCTGCTCGCCCTGCTCCTTGGCCAGCCCGACATAGAGCTCGCGCAGCCCCTGCAGCATGGTGAGGTCGGCGCCGCCGGAGAAGCTCTCCTTGCCGGAGGTGACGACGCAGCCCTTGATCGCCTCGGCCGCCGCGACGGCGTCGACGATCGCGTCGAGCTCGGCCATCACCTCCGGCGTGATCACGTTCATCGAGCGGCCGGGCATGTCCCAGCTCGCGGTGGCAATGCCGTCTGCGTCGGTCTCGAAGCGGAAATTGGTGAGGTTCATGGGACACTCTCCTTGGAGGCCGTGATGAAATCAGGAGCCCTCATCCTGAGGAGCGGGCCGCAGGCCCGCGTCTCGAAGGATGCTCCAGTGTCCACCGGAGCCTCCTGGACCATCCTTCGAGACGCCGCTGCGCGGCTCCTCAGGATGAGGGCTGGCAAAAGATCGTGCGCTAGACCCGCTCGATGATCGTCGCGACGCCCATGCCGGCGGCGACGCAGAGCGTCACCAGCGCGGTCGTCTTGTTGGTGCGCTCCAGCTCGTCGAGCACGGTGCCCAGGATCATCGCCCCGGTCGCGCCGAGCGGGTGGCCCATGGCGATGGCGCCGCCATTTACGTTGAGCACGGCGTCGTCGATGTCGAAGGCCTGCTGATAGCGCAGCACCACGGAGGAAAACGCCTCGTTCAGCTCGAATAGGTCGATATCCTTCGTGTTCATGCCGGACTTGCGCAGCACGAGCTCGGTGACGTCGACCGGGCCGGTGAGCATCAGCGCCAGGTCCGAGCCAATGGTGGCGAAGGCGCGGATGCGGGCGCGGGGTTTCAGCCCGGCCGCCTTGCCGCCCTTCTTCGAGCCGACCAGCACGGCCGCCGCCCCGTCGACGATGCCGGAGGAATTGCCGGCGTGATGGACATGGTTGACGAATTCGACATCGGGATGCGCTGCCGTCGCAACCGCGTCGAAACCGCCCATCTCGCCCATCTGCACGAAGGAAGCCTTCAGCGCGGCGAGCGCCTGCATGTCGGTTTTGGGCCGGATGGTCTCGTCCCGGTCGAGCAGGATCAGCCCATTGACATCGGTGACCGGGATCACGGAATTCCTGAAATGCCCGGCTTCCCAGGCGGCGGCGGCGCGCTTGTGCGAGCGCACGGCATAGGCGTCGACATCATCGCGCGAGAAGCCGTATTTCGTCGCGATCAGGTCGGCCGAGATGCCCTGCGGCATGAAATAGGTATCGATGGCGACGGAGGGGTCGACCGCCATGCCGAAGCCCGACGCGCCCATGCCGACGCGGCTCATGCTCTCGACGCCGCCGCCGATCGCCATTTCCTTCTGACCGGACATGATTTGGGCCGCGGCGAGATTGACCGCGTCCAGGCCGGAGGCGCAGAAGCGGTTGATCTGGACGCCGGGCACTTCCTTGCCGTAGCCAGCCTTCAGCGCGACGGCGCGGGCGATATCGGCGCCCGCCTCCCCGACCGGATCGACGCAGCCGAAGACGACATCCTCGACGAGTTTGGTGTCGAGCCCACTGCGGTCGCGGATGGCGCGCAGGGTCTGGGCGCCGAGCTCGATCGCCGTGACCTCGTGCAGCGAACCGTCGGCCTTGCCCTTGCCGCGCGGCGTGCGGACATGGTCGTAGATGAATGCGTCTGCCATCAGGGGCCTCCCGGGCTGGCCGCAGCGAGGCGGCTCATGGATTGGGCTTTTCTCGCAGCCCTCATCCTGAGGAGCGATCCCGTTGGGATCGCGTCTCGAAGGATGCTCCAGAAAGCAGTCACCGCGCAAACTGGATCATCCTTCGAGACGCCGCGTGCCGCGGCTCCTCAGGATGAGGGCTGGAGTTTGTCTTCAGAACTGCTCGGCGTTCAGCGCCATCGTCGAATCCGCGCCGGCCGTGATCCGGGCCAGATGCGCGGCCGTCTCGGGCAGAGCCCGCTCCATGAAGAAGCGCGCCGTCACCAGCTTGGCGTTCATCCGCTCGGTCGCGCCGTTGGCGCCGGCCTTTAGCTTGTCCTGCGCCACCTTGGCCATCCGCGCCCACATATAGCCGAGCGAGACCAGGCCGAGCAGGTGCATGTAATCATTGGCGCCGGCGCCGGCATTGTCGGGCTTGGCCAGCGCGTTGTTCATGAACCACATCGTCGCCTGCTGGAGATGGCCGAGCGAGGCCATCAGCGGCGCCAGCAGCGGCTTCAGCGGCTCGTCCTCGCCGTTCTCCTTCAGGAAGGCGCCGACCTCGTTGAAGAACGCCATGATGGCGCGGCCACCGTCGCGACCGAGTTTGCGGCCGACCAGATCCATCGCCTGGATGCCGTTGGCGCCCTCATAGATCATGGCGATGCGGGCATCGCGCACGAACTGCTCCATGCCCCATTCGGCGATGTAGCCATGGCCGCCGAACATCTGCTGCGCCTTGACCGCATTGTCGAAGCCGATATCGGTCAGCACGCCCTTGAGCACCGGGGTCATCAGGCCGAGCTGGTCGTCCGCCGCCTGGCGCTCGGCCGCGTCGGTCGAGCGATGG
>JBKBRD010000151.1:0-7584 GCA_046292405.1 Allobosea sp.
TCGCCGCATTCGCCCCGGCGCGGTTGCCTGTCGTCACGGGACCCGTCGTCGCGGCGTTCGACTTGCCGCCCGCCTTCATGCGGTCAGGGCTGGCCGGGTCGGTCACCGCCGATGTGTTGGGCGCGCTGGGACCCGCCGTCGTCTGTGCGACTGAAGCGGACGCCGCCAGAAGAAAGGTGGACGAAGCGATGGCGATCAATGTCTTGTTCATCATAATCTCCTTGCTGAACTTACAGAGGCAACGCCTTGCCGCGACCCGTTGTTCCGGATTTCCGTGCTCGGCTACGTCCGAGGGCCGGCAGGAGACACACCGGCCGAGGCGGCGGTTTGACGCCCAGGCCCGCTGCAAGCGGGGATGAAGGAATGCGTCGTGACGTCACGATCGACCGTTCTGAAGGGCTGACGCGCCACGGCCTGCGCCTGCCTGGAGCCGCCTGCCGGGCAAGCTCGGCGACCCCAACTTTATGATTGCCTGTCAGGCAGCGAGCGACCGCCTCGCTGCGCCGCGACGGGACAGCGGCGAGGGCCGACAGCCGCGGCGCGGTGGCGAGGCTGGTCGACGAATCTCTGCGTGGCGCCCACCAAGGCCAGGCGCCTGCGACTCAGGGCGTGCGCTGCAACGTTCTTAAGGCGACCCGAGAAATGAAATCAGTCGAGCACAAAGTGCTTGGAGGCCTCGCCCGGAATCGAACCGGGGTGCAAGGATTTGCAGTCCTCTGCGTAACCACTCCGCCACGAGGCCTTCCGCGGGTCGGCGCTGCGGCGAACCCGTGACGGCGTATAACCACATGCTGCGACCGGCTGCAACACAATCCCGCTGAGCGAATGCGATTGTCACGGGGAAACCGCCGCGGAGCATTTTCCTGGCTCAACATGGTCGGAAAGGGGTTGCGCCCGCCGAGCCCCGTGGGTATACGCGGCCACCGATCCCGGATAGCTCAGCGGTAGAGCAATCGACTGTTAATCGATTGGTCGCAGGTTCGAATCCTGCTCCGGGAGCCAACAATTTTAAGGGCCTGGGCGCAAAACGCCTAGGCCCTTTTCCGTTGCTGGGTACGCGATAGGCTCGCGCCTTCCCGCTGAATTGGTGATTCCAGGCGTGCTGACTTGGGCGCCCCCCGGCGGATCCGCGCCCTGCGCATCTCGCTTCAACCTGAATAGCCTTACGCGTCAGTGAACATGGCCTTCCAATACGCACAGCGGATCTTGGCGTTTCCGTCCGAGATGTCGCTCTGGCCGGGCATCGGCTCGGGCAGGAAGCCGAACCAGAGCCGGTACATTAGCTTCGGATGAGTCCGAGGCCTCAACGTCTCGGCTTTGAACGCGGTCCGAATCTCCTGTTGCGCCGCGGGACGAGGAGATTGGCCTATCCTGCTGATCGCGACGGCTGCTGAAGGCCCCCGCGTCGCGCCATGGTCGAGACTTCGTGTTTTGTGCGGAGCCGCGGAACCGCGGATCAATCGCGACACTCATGCGTTCGACCCCGACAGCCTGAAAGGATGAGACATGATTTGGGAAACCCCGACGATCGAAGACATCGCCTGCGGCATGGAAGTGACCGCTTATGCTCCCGCTAGCGAGGGCGACGCGCTGAACGCCGTGCCGGCCGTCGCGTCCACGGACGATCAGGCCGACTGATTTCAGATGAAGGCCGTCGTCATCGGCTCTGCCGCGGGCGGCGGCTTTCCGCAGTGGAATTGTCGCTGCGCCAATTGTGCCCTGGCCTGGGCGCAAGACCCACGAGCCATTTGGCGGACCCAGTCATCGCTGTTGCTCGTGGATGAAGACGACTGCGTTTTAGTGAATGCGTCGCCCGATATCGGCCAGCAACTGCGCGCCACGCCCGATCTCTGGCCGCGCGCGTCGCGGCATTCGCCGATCTCGGCGGTCGTCTTGACCAGCGCGGAGATCGACCATGTCGCGGGCCTCACCTCGCTGCGGGAACGGCACGTCTTCGATATCGTCGCGCTCGACCCCGTGCGAGCGGCCATCGCGGACAATACGATGTTGAAGCCGCTGAGCGCCAACTGGCGCTCTACACAGGCCGGGACATCGATCCGGGCAGGTCGGACCACTGAACTGATCCTGTTTCCGGTTCCCGGCAAGGCGCCGCTCTATCTCGAGGCGGAGGACCCCGTCACGGACAGTGAAACCGGAGAGACCAGCGGTGTCGCAGTTTCAGGCGACGCGCTTTCCCTCGTCTACATCCCCGGCTGCGCCATGATCACGGACGCCGTTCGCGATCAGGCCGAGCGAGCCGACATTGTCTTGTTCGACGGCACGCTGTTCGACGACGAGGAGATGCGTCGCGCCGGGCTGGGCGAGAAGACCGGTCGCCGCATGGGGCACATGCCGATGACGGGCGCAGGCGGCTCGCTCGACTGGCTCGCGGCCCTGCCCGCCTCGCGCAAAATCTACACTCATATCAACAACACCAACCCGGTGCTGATCGAGGGCTCGCGCGAGCGCAGGCTCGTCGAGAGCGCCGGCGTCGAGATCGCCCATGACGGGCTGGAGATCATGCTGTGAGCCTGCTGTCGCCCGACGCGTTTCTGGAGAGGCTGCGCGATGTCGGCGCCCGGCGCTACCATGATCGCCACCCCTTTCATCAGCGGCTGCATTCGGGCCGTTGCAGCAAGGGCCAAGTCCAGGCTTGGGCGCTCAATCGCTATGCCTACCAGGCAGCGATCCCGCGCAAGGACGCCAGCCTGATCGCACGGCTCGACGACCCCGCCCTGCGCCGCGCCTGGCGCCAGCGCCTCGTCGACCATGATGGCGGTGCAGATGGCGAGGGGGGCATCGAGCGCTGGCTGCGACTGTGCGAAAGCCTCGGCTTTTCGCGTCAGGATGTCATCGCCTTCGAGGGCGTGCTGCCGGCGACGCGTTTCGCCGTCGGCGCCTATGTCGACTTCGTGCGCGAGCGGCCGCTGCTGGAGGCCGTCGCATCCTCGCTGACCGAACTGTTCTCGCCGCAGGTCATCAAGACGCGCGTCGCCGGCATGCTGGCGCATTATGATTTCGTGAGCGCCGAGAGCCTGAGCTATTTCACCGCGCGCCCCGAGCAGGCCTCCCGCGACGTCGAGGACGCGCTGGCCTATGTCACTGCCAATGCCCGGACGCCGGCCGACCAGGAGGCCGTCATTGCTGCGCTCGAATTCAAGTGCGACGTGCTCTGGGCGATGCTCGACGCGCTCGATCATGCCTATGGCGAAGCCGGGCAGATCCCGCCCGGCGCCTTCGAGCCGGCAGTAAGATGATCGGGGCGGACGCGACACCGCGACTTGCCAGGGGCGTCCGTGTCCAGGCCGACCGTGTCCGCGGCGGCTTCAACCTGCTCGCGCCGGAGCATGTGCTGCGCATCAACGCCTCCTCCGTCGCGATCCTGACTTTGTGCGACGGTCAGCGCAGTCTGCGCCAGATCGTCGATGGCCTCGCAGCCGAGTACGCGATCGACCGGAGCCGAATCGAGGGCGAGACGATCGCGCTGCTCGACGATCTGATCGGCCGGCGGATGGTCGAGACATGAGCGCGCCTGTCCCCTTCGCGCTGCTGGCCGAGTTGACCCATCGCTGCCCGTTGGCCTGTCCATACTGCTCCAACCCGCTCGAACTCGATCGCAAGGCCGACGAGTTGCCCACAGCCGATTGGGTGCGCGTGTTCGAGCAGGCGGCCGAACTCGGCATCCTGCAACTGCATCTGTCGGGCGGCGAACCCGCGACCCGCCACGACCTCGTCGAACTCGTCGCGGCCGCTGCCCGGCTCGGCCTCTACTGCAACCTGATCACCTCGGGAATCGGCCTCGACGAGGCGAGGCTCGCAGCACTGGCGGCGGCTGGACTCGACCATCTCCAGCTTTCGATTCAGGACACGCAGGCTGACGCCGCAGACCGGATCGCGGGGCTGAGCGGATCGCATCAGCGCAAGCGCGCCTTCGCCGCCAAGGTCGTCGCGGCCGGGCTGCCGCTGACGATCAACGCTGTCCTGCATCGCGGCAATCTGGCGCGGATGGCGGCAATGGTCGACGAGGCCATCGCGATGGGCGCGCGGCGGATCGAACTCGCCCATGCGCAATATTACGGCTGGGCCGCCCGCAACCGCGAGGCCCTGATGCCCGAGATTGCGGACGCGCTGGCGGCGCGCGACGCGGTCGCGCAACTACGCGCCGAGACCGCCGAGCGGATCACCATCGACTATGTCCCACCCGACCATTTCGCGCGCTACCCGAAGCCCTGTATGAATGGCTGGGGCCGCCAGTCGCTCAACGTTACGCCGCGCGGGCTCGTGCTGCCCTGCCATGCCGCGCAAACGATACCGGGCCTGTCCTTCTGGAGCGTGCGCGAGCATTCGCTGGCCGCTATCTGGCTGGATTCTCCAGCCTTCGCCGCGTTTCGCGGGACGGACTGGATGCGTGAACCCTGCCGCTCCTGCGACCGGCGCGAGATCGATTTCGGCGGCTGCCGCTGCCAGGCGATGGCGCTCACCGGGGACGCGCGCAATACGGATCCGGTCTGCGTGCTCTCGCCGCATCATGACCGCGTCGAGCGTCTGACGACAGCGGAGCGCCGCGACGATTACGTCATGCGTGGACGCCCCGCCAGGGCGGTCGCCGGCGAAGCGGCCCCTCCCGCGCGACCCGAAGGTTCATCTCGCAGCGCGAAAGCCCGGCCGGGTTAGCGACGGCGTCAGCACCGCCTCAACTGGTGGGAGACGTCAGCCGCCAGACCGCGTTACCGACATCGTCGGCCACCAGCAGGCCGGCGCGCTGGTCGACGAGAACGCCGACCGGCCGTCCCCTCGCTTCGCCCTTGTCGCTCAAAAAGCCGTTCAGGATCGGCTTCGGCATACCCGAAGGCTTGCCATCGACGAAGGGGACGAAGATCACCCGATAACCCGCCGGACGGTCGCGATTCCAGGAGCCGTGCTGGCCGATGAACGCTCCGCCCTGAAAGCTCTGGCCGAGGCGGCCATCCTTGACGAAGGTCATGCCCAGCGATGCGGTATGGGATCCGAGCGCGTAATCAGGCTTGATCGCCTTGGCGACGAGATCGGGCCGAGGCGGCTCGATCCTCTTGTCGATGTGCTGTCCGTAATAGCTGTAGGGCCAGCCGTAGAAGCCATCGCGCTTCACGGACGTCATATAGTCGGGCACGAGATCATCGCCGATTTCGTCGCGCTCATTGACGGCAACCCATAGTTCCTTCGTGGCGGGGTTCCAGTCTATCCCGACCGGATTGCGCAGGCCGCTCGCGAAGATCTGCGTTGCGCCCGTTGCCGCGTCGATCTCGAGCACGGCAGCCCGTTTCTCCTCCTCGGCCATGCCATTTTCGCCGACATTGGAGTTGGAGCCGACGCCGACATAGAGCTTGGACCCGTCCTCGCTGGCGACCAGGCTCTTCGTCCAGTGATGGTTGCGGCCGGCCGGCAATTCGGCGACCTTGACGGGCGTGGCCGTGCTCTTCGTCTCGCCCTCGACATAAGGCACGCGGACGATCGCGTCGGCATTGGCGATGTAGAGCTGGTTTCCGACCAGGGCCATCCCGAAGGGCGAGGTGAGATTTTCGAGGAAAACGCTCTTGGTCTCGGCAACGCCGTCACCATCCCTGTCGCGCAGCAGCGTGATCCGGTTAGCGCTCGGCGTCTGCGAACCGGCCTTTTTCATGAAAAGGCCTTGAACCCAGCCGCGAACGCCGCCGGACTTGTCCTCAGGCTTCGGCGGCGCATCGCTCTCGGCAACGAGAATGTCGCCGTTGGGAAGTTCGTAGAGCCAGCGAGGATGCTGGAGTCCGGTGGCGAAGGCGGTGACCTGGCCGCCGCTGGCGGCGGTTGGTTTTTCGCCCGACTTCCAGCCGACCGCGTCTGCAATCTTGATGGTCGGGAACCAGGGCGATTTCGGCTCTGGCAATGTCGGATTGGGGCCGTAACCGGCCTCCTCCGGCAGCACTGCTTGATTGTTGCAAGCGGCCAGCGTCAGCGCCGAGGCTGCGGCGGTGGCGATCAGGGCGGCGCGACGCGCATGGACCATGACGATGTCTCCATTCCACGCGGGCGACCTCGGCCTCCCGCCAATGAAAACCGAACGTCAGTTTCTCGCGATTGTTCGAATGACCTTTTGTCGCTGGCGCCCAATGCGGAACCGCGCCGACCTTCGCCCGTTGGCGGAGTTGGGGATACGGTCTGCGAAAGATTTGAGATCAATTCGCCAGCAGCGCGGGTCGGAATGGCGCCCCTGCCGTCTGACAGGCTCGGCGTTGGCCGCAACTATGTGCCCCATCATGATCGGCCGGCTGAGATTGGCCCGCTCTCACTGCAGACATTGCAGCGCCGTTTGATGAATGTGCTCGCCCCTTCGTCGGGCTGGTGCTTTCCGAGCGCCCGGGCCGGCCGCGGCTCTGCGCTGTCTGGCTGGCTTCCCGATGCTGAGGAACACCCGCGCCCGACCGCCGTTCTCCATCTGACCTATTCAGAGGAGATTTCAGATGGGCATTTTCGACAGCATCAAGAAGGCGATCTTTGGCGAGGCCAAGGCCGACACCGTGGCGGCGCCGAGTCCTGCTCCCGCACCGGGCGCCGTCGTGCCGCCCGCCGGGACATCCACCGCGCCAGTCTCGACGCCTGCCGGTACGCCTGGTGGCCAGGCGACCGCGAGCGTCGGGTCGGCTCCCATGTCGTCGGCGACCACGGAGGTCGACGTCGCCCCGATCCTCGACAAGGCCGTCAAGGACAGCGGCCAGAACCTGGCCTGGAAGACGTCGATCGTCGACCTGCTCAAAGCGCTGAAGATCGACAGTAGCCTCACCGCCCGCAAAGAACTGGCGCATGAGCTCGGCTACACCGGCTCGACCGATGACAGTGCGACGATGAACGTCTGGCTGCACAAGGCCGTCATCAAGAAGCTGTCCGAGAATGGCGGCAAGGTGCCGGCCGACCTGCTCGACTGACCATCTGAACCCGGACATCCAGAGGCCCCGGCGGGAAACCGCCGGGGCTTTTCTCGCTTGGCTCAGGCCCGAGCGTCCGCGCTCGCCGCCTTCATTGCCCTCCGGATTGCCGCGCGCGCATTGCGGGCAGGCCCTTTTCCTGCTCCAAAAAGCTGTCCGGTTCCGAATGGAACCAGATTTTCGTGCGGCGATTGAACTTTCCCGGCGCTTCGCCGTTGCCCCTGTTCGGATCTTCGGCGTCGCGCCGGAGACCGGGACAGGAGCCATCAATGCGCAGATTCATCTTTTCGGCCGCGATGATCATAGGCGCGGCCTTCGCCTCGCCCCAGGCATCCGTCGCCGCGCCTGTCGCCGCCGCCTCCGGGCTCGAGGCTCCCGTCACCGACGTCATTCCCGCCCAGTATCGCGATTGGCGCGACGATGGCCGCGCCATGATGCGTCAGCGCCGCTATGGACCGCCCCCGCATGCACGGGCCTATGGCCGCCGTTACGGCGGGCCGCCGCCGCACGCCCGCGCCTATGGTCGCCGCGGTTACGACAGGCCCGGCTATCGCTGGTGATCGACGCCGGGGGGCGGTGCTGGCCTTGCGCCGCGCATCGCCCTAGCTAGGCGGAATGACAGTTCCTTCCCTGCACTGGTTCCGCA
>JBKBRD010000152.1:0-7557 GCA_046292405.1 Allobosea sp.
AGGCGAGCCGTCGGAGTTCGACAACGACTCCGCCCCCGCGTTGGCGCAAGGGCGCTGTCGGCTTTGACGCAAGGCCCACAGGGGCGTGCGCTTCAGCGCGGCCAGTCGCCCAGCACGGCCTGGACCAGCGCCAGCGCCGCCACCGCCGCCGTGTCGGCGCGCAGGATGCGCGGGCCAAGCGACAGGCGCAGCGTGTTCGGGCGCGCAAGGATGCGCGCGCGCTCGGCCGCGTCGAAGCCGCCTTCAGGGCCGATCAGCACGGCAAGCGGGCCGGGACTTGCCTGCGCCAGAGCCGCGATGGGGTTCTTCTGTTCGGCGTCCTCGTCGCAGAAAACCAAAATGCGCTCCGGCTCGAGCGCCGCGAGGGCGGGTTCCAGCGCGGCCTCGGGGCGGATCTGCGGCAGCGCGAGGATGCCGCATTGCTCGGCCGCCTCGATCGCGTTGGCGCGCAGGCGCTCGAGATTCAGGCGGGAGACCTGGGTGCGGCGCGTCAGCACGGGCTGGAGCACGCCCGCTCCCATCTCGACCGCCTTCTGGGCGAGATAATCGAGCCGCGCATGTTTCAGCGGCGCGAAGAGATAGATGAGATCGGGCGCGGCCGGCTGCGGCTTGATCTGGCGCAGCAGCGTCAGGCTGGCCTGCTTGCGCCCTTCGCCGGCGAGGCCGGCCAGCCACTCGCCGTCGCGCCCGTTGAAGACGAGCACGGTGTCGTCGCTTTTCAGCCTCAGCACGTTGAGCAGATAATTCGCCTGCTCGCGCGCAAGCGGCAGGCGCGCGCCCTCCGCCAGCTCGGCTTCGAGGAACAAGCGGTGCCTGGCGAAGTCCGGCGTCGACATGATTTGGGGCTCCTGCGCTGCGCCCGGACAGAGAAAGGCGGCGGGGCGCGACGCGAAATCCGCCACATTCCACCGTTAACCGGCCATGGACGGTCGAATCCATTTGGCGCTATCACGGCTCAGCGGTTAAGAGTACCGCCAAATCGGCACGCGCCCGCGAACCAACACAGCCGGAGCAGGATCCATGGGTGTCAGGATGACGTTGCAGCGGAAGGCGACCTTGAAGGCGTTCGCCCTGCTCGGCATGGCGGCTGCATTCTCGTTCGAGCCGGAAGCCGCTTCCGCCCAGGCCTCGGGCTGCGAGGAAATCCAGAAGCTGCTCACCCAGCGCCAGGCGATCGTCGCCCGGCTCAACGCCTCGCAGAAGGCGAAGCGCAAGCTGACGCCGCAGGAGGCCTGCAGCACGCTCGGTTCGCTGGTCAGCAACGGCAACGCGGCGGTGAAGTTCGCCAGCGCCAATATGGATTGGTGCCAGATCCCGGCGAATTTCGTCGAAGGGCTCAAGGCCGACAACGAGAAAGCGGCGGGTGTCCGCAACCAGGCCTGCAACGCGGTGAAGCAGCAGGCCGCGATGCAGAAGCGGGCTCAGCAGCAGGCGCAGGGCGCCAACCCGTTCGGCGGCGGCGATTCCATCACCGGCGGCGGCATCCGCATTCCCCAGGGCGCGCTCTGACCGGCGCCGGCCGATGACGCAGCAGGCTCCTGACGCGCCCCTTCCCGACGCGTTGCGGGGCCACTGGGTCGATACGCGCGCGCCCGTTTCGCTGCGGCCCTACCTCAAGCTCGCCCGCATCGAGCGGCCGATCGGCTGGTGGCTCCTGGTTTTGCCGTGCTGGTGGGCGGCGGGGCTGGCGGCGATCGCCGCCGGGCAGCCAATCCCCAATCCCTGGCATGGCCTGCTCTTCCTGATTGGCGCGATCGTGATGCGCGCGGCAGGCTCGACCTTCAACGACATCGTCGACCGCAAGCTCGACGCGCAGGTGGCGCGCACGCGCGGGCGGCCTTTGCCCTCGGGTCAGGTCTCGGCCAAGGCGGCGGCGCTGTTCATGGTCGGATTGTCGCTGATCGGGCTGTTGGTGCTGCTGCAGTTCAACCGCTTCACCGTATGGCTCGGCGTCGGCTCGCTCGCCATCGTCGCGATCTATCCGTTCATGAAGCGGATCACCCATATGCCGCAATTCGTGCTGGGCCTCGCCTTTTCATGGGGCGGTTTGGTCGGCTGGAGCGCCGTGTTCGGGCGGCTCGATCCGCCAGCCTACCTGATCTATGCGGCCGCGGTCCTCTGGACCATCGGTTACGACACCATCTACGCGCTTCAGGATATCGAGGACGATGTGCTGGCGGGCATCAAATCGAGCGCGCGCTATTTCGGCGCGCATGCGCGCGAAGCAATCGGCGCCTGCTTCGCGCTGGCGGCGCTCTGCGCCGGGCTGGCGACCTGGCTCGCCGGCGGCGGAGCGGTCGCCTGGGTCGGGCTGGTCGGTTTCGCGGCGCATCTCGGCTGGCAGCTCAGCAAGCTCCAGGGCGTGACGCCGGCCCTGGCGCTTCGCCTGTTCCGATCCAATCGCGATGCGGGGCTGATCCTCGCCGCCGGCTTCGCGCTCGACGGGCTGGCACGCCTTCCCTTCGCCTAAGACGCCGCGTTGCGCCTCAATCTGTCAGACGCTCGCCCTGGACGAAGACGGGCCGGTCGGCCAGCCGGCCGGTCTTGCGACGGACAAGGAAGCGCGGGCGGCGGCCGTTGAGAAAGGCGTGGCGGCGGCGAATGCGGATCGGCCCCAGCGCAACCCGGCCGATCTGGGGATAGGGTTCGGTCACGGCGCCGTCGGGAGTCTCCAGCAGGAGCGGCAGGCCGCTGGCCCGGCCGCAATCGCGCCAGAGCGCCACGGCGTCGTCCTGGTCGATGCAGGCGATGGTGATCGACCGGCCATCGCCTTCGTTCAGCGCGAGTTCGAAGCGCTCCTCATCGTCCGCGCCGGAGGAAATGGCCAGGCGCAGCGCGACGCCGCGCCAGCCGGGTCCCGCCCGGAGAATGCGGACGGAGCCGATGCGCTCGACCCGCGGCCGCTCGGCGGCGCCCGTGGCGTCGGTTTCTACGGTGGTCGTGTGTGTCGGGCAGCCGGAGAGATCTGGGCCGTAGCCGATCCCTCCGGCAGCCGGCGTGACGCTGGCCATCGGTAATAACGCCTCTCTTGTCCCTGCCGCATCGGAGCCCTCTGTGAAGTCCGGGGCTCTCGTGCTTGCCAGAGGAGACTGCGCCGCAGCCGTGTCCGAGCGCTTAAGGTGTTGGGTTAAAGGACTGTGATTGCGCCCGGATGGGGCTCTCCATGGCCTGTTTCCTGCTTGATGCTTGACGGAGTCTTTCGGCGCGCGGACGCATTTGCCCTTGAATGCGCCGCATCTGCAGCCGATACGAGGGGATCATGAGCACGCAACCATTGCCCATCGCGCCGGATCTGATGCCGGCCATCCGCGAGAGTTGCATCGAGGCCGGCGCCATCGCGCTCGATCTCTTTCGCCCGGGCGCGAAGACCGCGGCCCGGACCTGGTCGAAGAGCGGCGGTTCGCCGGTGACGGAAGCCGATATCGGCGTCGACACCTTCCTGCGCATCAGGCTCTCGGCCATGCTGCCCGAGGCGGCCTGGCTGTCGGAGGAGACGGCCGATGACGAATTGCGGCTGTCGCGCCGCTTCGTCTGGGTGGTCGATCCCATCGACGGCACGCGCGCCTATATGGCGGGCTCGCCCGACTGGGCGGTCTGCGTCGCATTGCTCGACGCCGGCAAGCCGGTGCTCGGCATCGTGCATGCGCCGGCGAGCGAGGCGACCTACACCGCCATGATCGGCTCGGGCGCCTTCCGCAACGCCCAGCCCATCACCGCATCCGACGTGACCACGCTCGCCGCGGCCCGCATTGCCGGGCCCAAGCCGATGCTTGATGCGCTGGCCCGGTTCGAGAGCTTCACCGCGGCCGACAAGATTCCCTCGCTCGCGCTTCGCCTGGCCCGCATCGCCGACCGCACGATCGATGCCGGGCTCGTCTCCCCCGACGCGCGCGATTGGGACATCGCCGCCGCGGAGCTCATTCTCAGCGAAGCGGGCGGGCTGATGACCGGCGGCGATGGCGCAGCCACCGTCTACAACCGCAAGCAGCCCGTCCACGGCATGCTAGTGGCCAGCGCCGGCGGGCTGAGCGGGACGTTGCTGCAGGCGATGCAGCGCGTGCGGGAAAACCAATCGCAGCGCCCCTGAGGTCTGGACGCCCCGTCTTCACGCGGCTTTGCGTGAATTGCGCTGTTTTGCGCGTTCTGCACTCGCACCCGCCGCGCGGATGGCTTATCTGATGCCGCACCGCACACTAGGGCATGGCCTCGCTGAAAGGTGACATCGGCATGGAACAGGATCAGAAGCAGCTTCTCCACCTCGTCATCGGCGGCGAGCTGAGTTCGCTGGACGGGATCACGTTCAAGGACCTCGACAAGGTCGATCTGGTCGGCGTCTACCCGAATTACGCCAGCGCCCATGTCGCCTGGAAGGCGAAGGCGCAGGCCACCGTAGACCAGGCGCAGACCCGCTATTTCATCGTCCATCTGCACCGCCTGCTCGATCCCGCGCCCGCCAGCGCCTGAGCCAGGACGACGGCCGCCGCCAGGGCCGGCCGGGACGCACAGACAGCAGATCGGTTCAGTTTCGGATCATGGGTTTCTCCCTTCTCAAGACCCGCGTGGCGCAGGAGTCGCTGGGCCGGCTGCTTGCCGGCTATCTCAAGCTCGTGCGCCGCACCAACCGGCTCGTCGTCGAGCCGGCGGACATCTATGAGCGGGTGAGGCCCGAACTGCCGCTGATCATCGCGATGTGGCACGGCCAGCACATCATGATCCCGTTCGCGCGGCCGGAGTGGATGCCGGCCTGCTCGCTGGTCTCGCGCCATGGCGATGGCGGCTTCAATGCGGTGGCGCTGCGGGAGATGGGCATCGGCGCCATCCGCGGCTCCGGCGCGCTGGGCAAGAAGATCCGGGAAAAGGGCGGCGCCAGCGCCTTCCTCGCCATGGTCAAGCGGCTGGCCGCGGGCGAGACGATGGTGCTGACCGCAGACATCCCCAAGCGCGCCCGGGTCGTCGGCCCCGGCATCATCCAGCTCGCCCGCGCCTCGGGGCGGCCGATCCATCCGATCGCTGTGGTGACCAGCCGGCGCATCGATTTCAACAGCTGGGACAGGGCCTCGATCGGCCTGCCGTTCGGGCGCGGCGCCATCGTTGTCGGCGAGGGCATCAAGGTCGATCGCCATGCCGACGAGGCGGGCTGCGAGGCGGCGCGGCTCGCGGTGCAGGAGGGGCTCGACCGGGTGCATGCCCGGGCCTATGAGCTCGTCGGCGCGCGCGATCCCGGCGCCGGGCTGCGGGCGGCGGCCGAGGCCGCTTCGGCGCGCCAGGCCGGGCCGGCGGAGACGGCCGCATGATCGGCAAGGGACCCATCCTGCAGAGCTACCGCACGCTTTCGGCGCTGCTCGAGCCTGCGGCCGCCGGGCTGCTGCTGTGGCGGCGCCGCCGTGGCAAGGAGGATCCGACGCGGCTGGCGGAGCGGCGCGGCTTTCCTGGCGTGAGACGCCCCGACAAGACGCTGATCTGGCTGCACGGCGCGAGCGTCGGCGAGACGGTCACCTTGCTGCCGCTGGTCGAAAGGCTGCGCCAGCGCGGGCTCGCCATCCTCGTCACCTCCGGCACGGTCACGTCAGCGAAATTGCTGGCGGCGCGGCTGCCGGCCGGGGTTATCCATCAATATCTCCCGCTCGACGTGCCGCGCTACATGCGCCGCTTCCTCAAGCACTGGCGGCCGGCGCTGGGGATGATCTGCGAATCCGAGATCTGGCCCAACCTCGTGCTGGAGGCCAAGCGCCAGGGCATCCCGCTGGTGCTGGTCAATGGCCGCATGTCCGAGCGCTCGTTCAAGCGCTGGTACAAAGCGCCGCGCACCTCGCGCTTCCTGCTCTCCTGCTTCGACAGCTGCCTGGCCCAGTCGCAGGCCGATGGCGAGCGCCTGGCGCAGCTCGGGGCGCCGCGCGTCAGCATCGCCGGCAACCTGAAATTCGACGTGCCCGCCCCGCCGGCCGACGCCAACGCCCTCGCCGTTCTCGACGGGTTGACGACGGGACGGCCGGTCTGGATCGCGGCCAGCACGCATCCGGGCGAAGAGGAGATGATCATCTCCGCCCATCTCGGGCTGAAGGAGCATCTGCCCGAGCTGCTGACGATCATCGCGCCGCGGCATCCGCAGCGCGGTCCCGAAATCGCGGCGCTGGCTGGCGCCAATCGCCTGTCCTTCGGCCAACGCACCCTCGGCCATGCGCCCGAGCGCGATGACGAGCTCTATATCGCCGATACAGTCGGCGAACTCGGCCTGTTCTTCCGCCTGTCCCAGGTGGCGTTTCTGGGCGGCTCGCTCGTGCCGGTCGGCGGGCACAACCCGATCGAACCGGCGAAACTCGGCTGCGCCCTGCTGCATGGCCCCTATGTGAAGAATTTCACCGATGTTTTCGAGGCGTTCGACCGGGACGGCGGTTCGCGCGAAGTGGCGGATGCGCAGGCGCTGGCGGGCGCCGTGCATCGCTGGCTGAGCGACCCGGCAAGCGCCAGAGGCGCCGCCCGCGCCGCGGCTCAGACCAGCGCGCAGCTCGGCGGCGCGCTGAACCGGACCATGCAGGCGATCGAGCCCTTGCTGATGCGGGTCGCGCTCGGACAACGCGAGTCCGCCGGCTGATGCGCGCCCCCGGCTTCTGGTGGCTTTCGCGCCCGACTTGGCTGGCGCGGCTGCTGGCGCCGATCGGCTGGATCTACGGCGCAGCGACCCTGCGCCGCATGGGCCGTCCGGGCGAGGCGGCCGGCGTGCCGGTGATCTGCGTCGGCAATTTCATCGCCGGCGGCGCCGGCAAGACGCCGACCGCACTGGCTCTGGCTGCGTTGCTGCAGCAGCGCGGTGAAACGCCCGTGCTGCTGACGCGCGGCTATGGCGGCCGGCTTTCCGGGCCGGTGCGCGTCGATCCTGCGATCCATGGACCCATCGATATCGGCGACGAGCCGTTGCTGCTCGCCCAGCGGGCGCCGACCATCGTCGCGCGCGACCGGGTGGCCGGCGCAGCCCTCGCCCGTTCAGTTGGCGCCAGCGTGATCATCATGGATGACGGGCTGCAGAATCCGTCGCTTCAGAAGCAGCTCAGCCTCGCGGTGGTGGATGGCGCGGCAGGCGCCGGCAATGGTTATTGCGTGCCCGCCGGTCCCTTGCGCGCGCCGCTCGCCGCCCAATTGCGCCATGTCCAGGCCGTGCTGATCATCGGGGCGGGAGTACCGGGCGCGGCGATCGCGGCTTTGGCGAAGGCGCAGGGCAAAGCCGTCATCGCGGCGACTCTGGAACCGTCGGAGTCGGCGCGGGCGCTGGCGGGCCGGCGCGTCATCGCGGCAGCGGGCATCGGCCGGCCCGAGAAATTCAGCGCGACGGTGCGCGATCTTGGCGCGGTCATCGTCGCCGAGCGCCCGTTCGGCGATCACCACGCCTATCGGCCCGCCGAGGTCGAAGAGCTTGTCGCGGCCGCGATCAAGGATGACTGCGTGGTGGCGACGACGGAAAAAGATATGACAAAACTGGCTTCGCTCTGGCCGCAAGCTGCACGGGAGCGGCTGCTGGCCGTGCCGGTGGCGCTGACGATCGACACGCCCGCCGTTCTGGAG
>JBKBRD010000153.1:0-2523 GCA_046292405.1 Allobosea sp.
TTATTTTGCCGCAGCGATGACATAGGCTGGCGATGCTTTCAACTTTCGTCGCAGAATGCACGGCAAATCGATTGAAACCGCAACTGGGACGCGCCGATATGCGGCGAATCAGCAGGCGGGCAGCACCTGTCAGGAGCGATCATGACGAGCAAACATGACAAGCCGAAGGTCGGCGAGACGCCGGCGCGGCAGGACGAACCGCCGATGGTGACCGCGCTGGCGCTGTCGCCGGGCACGTTATCGCCGGAGAACCAGGCCTATTTCGAGAAATGCCAGGAGAAGCTCGGCTTCATTCCCAATGTCCTGGTCGCCTATGCGCATGACGACGCCAAACTCACCGCCTTTGCCACGCTTTACAACGATCTGATGCTGGCGCCCTCGGGCCTGTCCAAGCTCGAGCGCGAGATGATCGCCGTCGCCGTCTCCAGCGTGAACCGCTGTTATTATTGCCTCACGGCTCATGGGGCCGCGGTGCGCCAGCTTTCGGGCGACCCCGTGCTCGGCGAGCTGATGGCGATGAACTACCGCGCCGCCAGCCTGTCGCCGCGCCACCGCGCCATGCTCGATTTCTCGGTGAAGCTGACGGAAGCGCCGCATCTGGTCGCAGAGGCCGACCGCACGGCGCTGAAGGCTGCGGGCTTCAGCGCCAAGGACATCTGGGATGTCAGCGCCGTCGCCGCGTTCTTCAACATGTCGAACCGCATGGCTTCCGCGGTGGATATGCGCCCCAACCCGGACTATCACGCGCAGGCGCGGTAGGCCGCATCCGTGTTCAGCCCTTGTCCTGAGGAGCTGCGAAGCAGGGACGGTTCAGGAGGCTCCGGAACCAGCGGAACCATCCTTCTAAACCGGCTCTGCGAAGCCTCCTCAGGACGAGGCTGGTTGGGGGAGCGACGCCAAAAGAAAACGGCCAGCGGAAACCGCCGGCCGTGAGGTAGCTCCGACTACGCTGGCCCGGCCCTCGGATACCCGGGGGGCTGGGGGGCTGACGATCCGAAGATCCTCAAGCCGGGCCGTCGAAGCAACAGAGGACAGTTGAGCCCCGCAGTGCGGCGTTCGATGGGCGCGTTTCAGGCGAAAATGCGGCGCTGCTGACGAAGCCGTGACCCGGGTTTGGGGCGGCTCCACGCCCATCTCTCTTGCCAGCGAAGCGTCTTGCCAGCGCGGCGGGGCAGGCGCATCATCGGCGCAACAACCACCGGGCGGGCGAAAACGCGCCGCCGATCGGGAGTCGCCATGAGCGAAAGCGACACGCCGCAAGCGACGGCGGCGGGCGGTGTGGTGCCTTTTCCCACGCCGGCCCGCGCCGCGATGGTCACCTTCGACCGGCGGGAACTCTCCGAACTGCTGAACCTCTACGGGCGCATGGTCGCGGCGGGCGAATGGCGCGACTACGCCATCGATTTCCTAAAGGATAGCGCCCAGTTCTCGGTCTATCGCCGCTCCTCGGAAGTGCCGCTCTATCGCATTGTCAAGAATCCGGCGCTGGCCAAGCGCCAGGGCGCCTATTCCGTCGTCGCCGCCACCGGGCTGGTGATGAAGCGCGGCACGGAACTGTCGCGCGTGCTGCGCGTGCTGGACAAGAAGCTGAGCGTGGTCAGCTGAGCCCGCCGCCGCAAGGCTGCCGGACCTGCGCCAATAAAAAACCCCGGCCGCGAGGCCGGGGTTTGCCTTGCCTGCCGAGGCAGGATCAGCTCATTCGCTCTTGTTGCCGAACAGGCTCAGCAGCATCTGGAACATGTTGACGAAGTTCAGGTAGAGCGACAGTGCGCCGTTCACCGAAAGCTTCGCCGCCGATTCCGTATCCAGATCCGAATAGAGATACATCTCCTTCAGACGCTGGGTGTCCCAGGCGGTCAGGCCGGCGAAGACCAGCACGCCGATGACCGAGATCGCGAAGCCGAGCGCGCTCGAGGCCAGGAAGATGTTGACCAGCGAGGCGATCACCAGGCCGATCAGGCCCATGATCAGGAACGAACCCATGCCCGAGAGCGACTTCTTCGTGGTGTAACCGGCCAGGCTCAAGCCGCCGAAGGCCGCCGCCGTGATGAAGAAGACGCGCGCGATCGACTCACCGGTGAAGACGAGGAAGATCGAGGACATCGACAGGCCCATCACCGCCGCGAAGGCGAAGAACATGGCGCGCGCGGTCGAGGAGCTCATGCTCTCGGCCTTGAAGGAGAAGAACATGATGAAGGCGAGCGGCGCCAGCATCACCACCCACTTCAGCGGGCTGGCGTAAAGCGCGGTGCCGAGCGGGGTCAACGCCGTGACCTTGCCGGTCGGCGAGACGCCGGCGACGGCCAGCATCGAGATGCCGATGGCGACGAGGCCGGTGATGGCCAGGCCGATCGACATGTTGTTGTAGACGCCGAGCATGAACGAGCGCAGGCCCTGATCCATCTCGACGGCGCTGGTCTGCTGTGCGCGGCCGGCACCCCAGACTGGAGCATTGCGGTCGAAGTTGCTCATCGAGCGAGTTCCCCTGACGTTGAAACCGAAGACGGGTATCGCCTCCGGCGA
>JBKBRD010000153.1:2623-7548 GCA_046292405.1 Allobosea sp.
CCTCATCGTCGCTCACGATCGTGGCGACGGTGAGAATATGAGGGGGATCGCGACGGCTTTCAAGGGCCGTCATGAATAGCGCCGGCTGGTTTCAAGAAACGTCGTCGGGGCGCCATGCTTAACGCCAGGGTCGGCATGTGTAGCAACCCGGCGCGCCGAATCGATTTTACAAATTCCTTAGGTGAGAAGCCGGCGCTTTCGACAGTATTTGTAGGGTGCCGACAAGCCCAAACAGCACAGTCACGCCAATGGCGGCAGTGGCCGCCAGTATAGCGCCCGTCGGATCGGGCACGAAGGCGATCTTCATCACCTGGGTGACGACGCCCCACCCGGCGAGGCCGCCGGCGACGACGCCGAACAGGGCCGAAACCAGCCCGATCACGGCATATTCGAGCGCATAGGACAGAAGAATGAAGCGCCTCGTCGCGCCCAGGGTCTTCAGGATCATCGCGTCATAGAGCCGCGCCCGCTGCCCTGCGGCCAATGCGCCGCCGAGCACCAGCAGGCTTGCGGCGATGGCGAGGCCCGAGGCGCCGCGGATCGCCGTGGCGAGCTGGCCGACGATGGCGTTCACCGCCTCCAGCGCATCCTTGACCCGGACCGCGGTCATGGCCGGGAATTCGACCGCCAGCCGGCGCAGCAGGGCGGCGTCGTTGCCGCCGCGCGCCTCCTCCGGCGGGGTGACGGTGGCGAGATTGGTGTGGGGCGCGCCTGCGAAGGTGTTGGGCGAGAACAGCATCACGAAATTGATGCCGAGCGAGCGCCACTCCACCGTGCGCAGATTGGCGACGCGGGCGGTGATGTTGCGGCCGAGCACGTTGACGGTGACGGTGTCGCCGAGCTTCAGCCCGATGCCGGCTGCGATGGTCGCGTCGAAGGAGACCAGCGGTTCGCCGCGGTAATCGGCCGACCACCAGGCGCCCTCGGCCAGCTGCGAGCCCTCGGGCATCTCCGCCGAATAGGTGATGCCGCGGTCGCCGTCGAGGATCCAGGCGGCCTGCTCGCTGGCCTTGACCTCCTCGGCGCGCGTGCCGTTCACCGCGACGATGCGGCCGCGCATCATCGGCACGCGCTGCAGCGCCGCGCCGGGCCGCTCCTGCGCGATGAAAGCGTCGAACCGGGCCGAATCGCTGTTGGGAATGTCGAGGAAGAAGAAGCTCGGCGCTTTCTGCGGCAGCGCCTGGGTCAGTTGCCGGGTGATGCTGACGTCGATGAAGGCGAGCGCCGAGAGCAGCGCGACGCCCAGCCCCAGAGAGAGCACCAGCGACGGCGTCAGCGCGCCGGGCCGGTGGCTGTTGGCCAGCGCCATGCGCAGCGACGGGCGCTTCGGGCGCGGCGCCGCCCGCGCCAGCGCCATCAGCCCGGCCGACACCCCGCGCAGCAGCAGAAAGACGCCGGTCATCACGCCGATATAGATCAGCGCGATCCGCCGCTCATAGGCGAAGCCGAGCGCGACGCCGATCAGCCCCGCCAGCGCCAGCGCGCCGATCAGCAGGTAGATCCAGCGCGGGCGGCGGCTGTCGGGCTGGATCTGGTCGCGGAACAGGGCCGAGACAGGCACGTCATGCGCCCGTCCCAGCGGCAGGATGGCGAAGACCAGCGCCGTCAACAGCCCATAGAGCGCGGCGATGGCGAGCTCGCCCGGCGCCAGGGTCGGTTCGAACGGCACCGGCAGTACGCCTGCGAGCGCATAGCCGAGCGCAAAGGGCGCGGCCGCGCCGAGCGCCAGCCCGATGCCGGTGCCGATCGCCGCGACCAGCATGACTTCGGTAAGATGAATCGCGACGACGCGGCCGCCGCTGGCGCCGACCGCCTTCATCGTCGCAAAATCGAGCTTCTTGGCCTCGACGAAGCGGCGCACCGCATTGGCGACGCCGACGCCGCCGACGAGAAGGGCGGTGAGCCCGACCAGGGTCAGGAACTGGGTGAAGCGCTCGAGATTGCGCTGGAAGCTCGGCGCGGCGTTGTTGCGCGAGCGGATTTCCCAGCCGGCGTCGCGCTGCTGGGCGCCCGCCTCCGCGATCAGCCGCTCCAGCGCCGCATCGTCGGAGGCCGCCTCCGGCAGAACCACGCGATAGGTCCAGCGCACCAGGCTGCCGGGCTGGAGCAGGCCGGTGGCGCGCAGGGCGTCCTCCGTCATCAGCAGGCGCGGGCCGAAGCCGACGCCGGCTGCGATCTTGTCTGGCTCCGAGAGCAGGTTCGCGCGCAGCTGGATGCGGGCGCCGCCGACGGTGATCTCATCGCCGGGCGCGAGGCCGAGGCGGCCGAAGAGCACGGGGTCGGCCACGGCCCCATGGACGCCATCGCGTAGCGAAAGCAGCGCGGGCAGGGGCGCCGCCGGTTCGGTCGCGACCGCGCCGAGGCTGGGATAGGAGGCGTCGACGGCCTTGATCTCGACCAGAGCCGCGCCTTTCTCGCCGGCATTGGCCATGCCGCGCATGGTGGCGATGCTGGAGACCGCGCCGCGCGCCTGCAGGAAGGCGAGCTCGGCCGGCGTCGCCTCGCGATGCACCAGCTGGAAAGCCGCGTCGCCGCCAAGAATGCGGCGGCCTTCGCGCGACAGGCCTTCGGTGAGGCCGCGCGAGGCGGAGGTGACGGCGGCGATGGTCATCACCCCCAGCGCCAGGCAGGCGATGAACACGCCGAAGCCGCGAAAACCGCCGCGCAGATCGCGCCAGGCCAGTTTCAGGGCGAGAGGCAGGAAGGCTGCGCCGCCGACGGGGGCGGCCTGCGGCTTGACGGGAGCATGCATCAGGCGATCGCCATCTCGGCCGGGGCCGTGTCGATGCGACCGGCGCGCAGGCGCACCGTGCGGTCGCACAACGCCGCCAGCGACAGGTCATGCGTCACCAGCACCAGCGTCGCCGCCCGCTCGCGCCGCAGGGCGAAGATCAGGTCGACAATGGAGCGGCCGGTGCTTTCGTCGAGATTGCCGGTCGGCTCGTCGGCCACGAGGATCGCGGGGTCTGGCGCAACCGCCCTGGCGATGGCGACGCGCTGCTGCTCGCCGCCCGAAAGCTGCGCCGGATAATGGTCCATCCGGTCGGCGAGCCCGACATTGCGCAATTCGGCTTCGGCCCGGGCGAAAGCATCCGGCGCGCCGGCGAGTTCGAGCGGCAACGCGACATTCTCGCGCGCCGTCATGGTCGGCACGAGATGGAAGGACTGGAACACGATTCCGATATGGCGGCCGCGAAACAGCGCCAGCCCGTCTTCGTCGAGCTTGCCGAGATCCTGGCCGGCGACCTTTACCAGCCCGGAATCCGGGCGTTCGAGCCCCGCCATCGTCATCAGCAGCGTCGATTTGCCCGATCCCGAGGGACCGACCAGGCCGGTCGCCTCGCCGGCCGCCAAAGACAAGGAAACGCCCTTGAGGATATGGACGCGGGCCGCGCCACGCCCCAGACTAAGGTGGACATCCTGCAATTCGATCGCCGGAGCGGGCTTTTCGCTCATTGTGACATGATCCTGATTTCAAACATCGCGACCGACCACCCCCGCACGCACCCACGCCGGAAGCCCAATCGGAGGCGCCCCGCCCCCGGTCGATATGGGCGCGCTCTGACGCTTGTCCAATCGTCCGCGGCCGTTTTTATGGTTTGCTTCGGGTTCATTCTGGGATTGACGACGATGACCGAGGCCCAGACGCGGCCGCTCAAGCTGGTCGCTTTCGGCGACAGCCTCTCCGCAGGATATGCGCTGCCGGCCAACGCCGCCTTCCCGGTCGTGCTGGAAAAGGCGCTGCGGGACGCGGGGCTGCAGGTCGAGGTCGCCAATGCCGGCGTCTCCGGCGACACCTCCCAGGGCGGGCTCGAGCGGCTCGACTGGTCGGTGCCGGACGGAACCGACGGGGTGATCCTCGAGCTCGGCGCCAATGACGCGCTGCGGGGGGTGGATCCGGCCGTCACCGAAAAGGCGCTGGATGCGATCATCACCCGGCTCAAGGCCCGCAACATCGCGGTGCTGCTGGCCGGCATGTATGCGCCGCGCAATCTCGGCGAGGCCTATTACAGCCGGTTCGACGCGATCTATCCGGCACTTGCGCAGAAGCATGGGCTGGTGCTTTACCCCTTCTTCCTCGAGGGGGTGTCGGGCGACCGCCGGCTGAACCAGCCGGACATGCTGCACCCCACCGCCGAGGGCGTCCGCGTCATCGTCCAATCCATCCTGCCGACCGTGCGGCGTTTCATCGCGGCTCTGCCGGCCAAATCCTGACCGGGCGCCCGCCCGCCTTCCACCCCTCCGCGCTCGCTCGCGCCCGTCTTCCGGAGTTGCCTCGCCATGGACTATCGCCGTCTCGGCCGAACCGATCTCAAGGTCTCGGTGATTTGCCTGGGCACCATGACCTGGGGCCAGCAGAACACCGAAGCCGAGGGCCATGAGCAGATGGACTACGCCCTCGACCAGGGCGTCAATTTCTTCGACACCGCCGAAATGTACTCGATCCCGCCGCGGGCCGAGACGCAGGGCTCGACCGAGCGGATCATCGGCAACTGGTTCAAGGCGCGGGGAAACCGCGACAAGGTCATTCTCGCCTCGAAGATCGTCGGCCGGTCGGCCAATGATTGGTTTCGCGACGACAAGGGCCCGACGCGGGTGACGCGCAAGCAGATCGCGGAGGCGGTGGAGAAGAGCCTGAAGCGGCTGCAGACCGACTATATCGACCTCTACCAGATCCATTTTCCGGAACGGCCGATGCCCTGGGGCTCGAACCCGACGCGCTTCAGCAAGGCCGCCTTCGAGCGCCCCAGCGACGAGACTGCGATCGCCGAGCAGCTCGACGGCTTCGCCGAGATGGTCAAGGCCGGCAAGATCCGCCATCTCGGCCTTTCCAATGAAAGCGCCTGGGGCACGATGAGCTTCGTGCGGCAGGCCGAGTTCGGTGGCGGCCCGCGCGTGCAGTCGATCCAGAACGCCTACAACCT
>JBKBRD010000154.1:0-3480 GCA_046292405.1 Allobosea sp.
CCGCCGCCCCCGCTCGGGCGCCGCCCGCGGCGCCCACGACGACGCCTGCCGCGGCCGGACCCTCCGTCACCGTCATCGCCGCAAAACGCACGGAAATCATCCAGAGCGTCGTCGTCTCGGGCTCGATGATCGCCCGCGACGAGGTTCTGGTCTCGCCGGAGGTCGACGGTCTGGCGATCATCGAGCTCAAGGCCGAGGAGGGCGAGCGCGTCTCGGCCGGCCAGGTGCTGGCGCGGCTGTCGCGGGTGACGCTCGAAGTTCAGAAAACGCAGAACGAGGCCCAGCAACAGCGGGCCGAAGCCGGGATTTCGCAGGCACGGGCGCAGATCGCCGAGGCGCAGGCTACGCTCGTCCAGGCCCAGAACGCCTTCGAGCGGACCAAAGCCCTGCGCGATAGCGGCAACGCCAGCGTCGAGCAGTTCGATCTGCGCTCCAGCGCGGCGCGCGGGGCCGAGGCCAGACTCAACGCCGCGACCCAGGCGCTGGCGATCGCCACAGCCGATCTCGCCGTCATTCGCTCGCAGGGTCGCGACATCCAGGTCAAGCTGGAGCGCACCGAGCTCAAGGCCCCCGCAGCCGGCATCATCAGCCGCCGCAACGCCCGTCTCGGCGCCATCGTCGCCATGGCGGCGGCGGAGCCGCTGTTCCGCATCATCGCCGACGGCGCGATCGAGCTGGAGGCCGACATCGCCGAGGTCGAGCTCGCCCGCATCAAGATCGGCCAGCCGGTGGCGGTGACGCCCGCCGGCGCGAGCGAGGCGCTGTCGGGCCAGATCCGCCTGATTTCGCCGGAGGTGAACCGGCAGTCGCGGCTGGGACGCGTGCGCGTCGCGCTCGACGGCAATCCGCGCGTGGCGCTCGGCTCCTTCGCCAAGGGCGTCATCGAGACCGGGCGCAAGACGGCGCTGACCCTGCCGCTTTCGGCCATCACCTATGCCCGCAGCGGCGCCACCGTGCAGCGCGTGGTCGAGAACCGGATCGAGACCGTCAAGGTCGAGCTCGGCCTGCTCGGCGACGGGCGCGCCGAAATCGCCTCGGGCCTCGACGAAGGGGCCGTGGTCGTCGCCCGCGCCGGCACCTTCGTGCGCGATGGCGACGTCATCACGCCCGTCGCGACGAACTGACGGAGCCGCGCGTGAACATCAATTTCTCCGCCTTCTCCATCCGCAAGCCCGTCCCGGCGATCCTGCTGTTCTTCGTGCTTTGCGTGCTCGGCCTGCTCTCCTTCTCGAAGCTGCCGGTCACGCGCTTTCCCAACATCGACGTGCCGCTGGTCATGGTCAACGTCACGCAATCGGGCGCCGCGCCGGCCGAGCTGGAAAGCCAGGTCAGCAAGCGCGTCGAGGACGCGGTGGCCAACATCACCGGCGTCAAGCATGTGATGTCGACGCTGACCGACGGCCAGTCGCAGACCGTCATCGAATTCCGGCTGGAGGTGAACACCGACCGCGCCGTCAATGACGTCAAGGACGCCATCGCCAAGATCAGGGCCGATCTGCCCCGCACCATCGACGAGCCGGTGATCCAGCGCATCGATGTCGAGGGCCAGTCGATTCTCGTCTATGGCGCGGCCTCTCCGGGGCTGACGCTCGAACAGCTCTCCTGGCATGTCGACGATGTCGTCGCCCGCGAGTTGCAGGGCCTCAAGGGCGTCGGCCGCATCGACCGCTATGGCGGCGTCGACCGGGAGATCCGCATCTCGCTCGATCCCGACCGGCTGCTGGCGCTGGGCGTCACCGCCGGCGAGGTCAACCGCCAGATCCGCGCCACCAATGTCGACCTGGCCGGCGGACGCGGCGAGATCGGCGGCCAGGAGCAGGCGATCCGCACGCTGGCCGGCGCGCGCACGGTCGCCGATCTCGCGGAAACCAAGATTACCCTGTCCGGCGGGCGCGAAGTCCGCCTCAAGGAACTCGGCCGCGTCGAGGATTCGGCTTCCGAGCCGCGCTCCTTCGGCCGGCTGGACAAGCAGCCGGTCGTCACTTTCGCCGTCTTCCGCTCGAAAGGCTCCAGCGAGCTCTCGGTCAAGGATGTGGTCGAAGCCCGCATCGCCGAGCTGAACAAGCGCTACCCCGACATCGCCATCAAGCCGATCGACGACGCCGTGGCCTATACCTATGGCAACTACACGGAGGCGATGAAGACGCTGATCGAGGGGGCGGCTCTCGCCGTCATCGTCGTCTTCCTGTTCCTGAAGAACTGGCGCGCCACGCTGATCACGGCGATCGCCCTGCCGCTCTCGGCGATCCCCACCTTCTGGGCGATGGAGCTGATGGGCTTCTCGCTCAATCTCGTCAGCCTGCTCGGCATCACCCTCGTCACCGGCATTCTCGTCGACGACGCCATCGTCGAAATCGAGAACATCGTCCGCCATATGCGCATGGGCAAATCGCCCTATCGCGCCGCCATGGAGGCGGCCGACGAGATCGGCCTCGCGGTGATCGCGATCACCCTGACGATCGTGGCGATTTTCGCGCCCGTCTCGTTCATGGGCGGGGTGGCCGGCCAGTATTTCCGGCAGTTCGGGCTGACGGTCGCGGTCGCGGTGCTGTTCTCGCTGCTGGTCGCGCGCCTGATCACGCCGATGATGGCGGCCTATCTGCTCAAGCCCGTGAAACATGCCGAGCCCAAGGACGGCTTCGTCATGCGCGGCTATGTCGGGCTGCTGCGCGGCACATTGCGGGTGCGCTATCTCACCCTCGTCATCGGCTTCGCCTTCCTCTGGGGCTCGATCCAGGCGACCTCGATGCTGCCGACCGGCTTCATCCCCGATGAAGACACCTCGCGCGTCGTCGCCAGCGTGGAGCTGCCGCCCGGCTCGACGCTCGACGACACGCGCATCGCCAGCGACCGGATCGCCGATGCGCTGCGCACCATCCCGGAGGTCACGCAGGTCTTCGTGCTCGGCGGCTCCTCGCCGACCGGACAGCGCGAGATCAGGCGCGCCTCGGTGACGATCAAGCTGCTGCCGAAAGCCGAGCGCAAGGCGCGGCAGAAGGACCTCAAGGTCGTCATCGCCGACAAGCTGGCCTCGGTGCCCGATGTGCGCGCCTGGTATGTCAACGAGCGCGGCGAGCGCGAGATGGCGTTCTCGATCCTGTCCAAGGACGGGGCGGCGCTCGACGATGCGGTGGCGCGGATCGAGGCGCGGATGCGCAAGGTCGACGGCTATCTGAACGTCGCCTCCTCGGGCTCGCTCAGCCGGCCGGAATTGCGGGTCACGCCCAAGCTCGAGGCCGCCGCCGATCTCGGCGTGACGCCGGAAGCGATTTCGGAAGCGGTGCGCGTCGCCACCATCGGCGATGTCGGCGCCAACCTCGCCAAATTCAACGCCGGCGACCGGCTGGTGCCGATCCGCGTGCAGCTCGAGGAAGCCGCGCGCACCGACATCCGCAACATCGCGGCGCTGCGCGTCAGCAATGCGAGCGGCGTCTCGGTGCCGCTCACCGCCGTCGCCGATATCGGCTTCGGCGAAGGGCC
>JBKBRD010000154.1:3490-7479 GCA_046292405.1 Allobosea sp.
CAACCGCTATGACCGGGTCCGCCGCGCCACCATCGGCGCCGATCTCAAGCGCGGCTTCGAGCTCGGCACCGCGCAGGAGACCTTCAACCAGATCGTCAAGGAGATCGGCCTGCCCGAGGGGGTGTGGATCGCCGCCACCGGCGATGCGGAGATCCAGGGCGAGGTGGTGCAGGGCTTCATTACCGCCATGACCACCGGGCTGATGCTGGTGCTGGCGGTGCTGATCCTGCTGTTCGGCTCCGTGTTCCAGCCGATAACCATTCTGCTCTCGCTGCCCCTGTCCTTCGGCGGCGTGGTGCTGGCGCTGCTCGCGACCGACAAGCCGGTCTCGATGCCGGTCTATATCGGCCTGCTGATGCTGATGGGCATCGTCACCAAGAACGCGATCATGCTCGTCGATTTCGCGGTCGAGGAGGAGGCGCGCGGCAAGCCGCGCACGACGGCGCTGCTCGAGGCGGGGCGCAAGCGGGCGCGGCCGATCGTGATGACGACCATCGCCATGGCGGCCGGCATGCTGCCTTCCGCCTATGGGCTCGGCGATGGCGGCGAGTTCCGCTCGCCGATGGCGATCGCGGTGATCGGCGGCCTGCTGGTCTCGACCGTGCTGAGCCTCGTCTTCGTGCCGTCCTTCTACGCCGTCATGGACGATCTGGCCAAGCTCACCAGCTGGCTCTTCGGCCGCTTCTTCAGCAAGGCCGAGGATGAGTCGACCTGGGAGCCGATCCACGAGGAAACGCCCGGCGAGGCCAGCGCCAAGGCGATGGCGGGACACCCGCCGCCGCGGCTCGCCGCCGAATGAGGCGCCCGGGAGCGGGATCGCTGTGGAGAAATGCGAAAGCGGGGCCTGCCATCGACAGCGGGCGATTGCGGTGGCGAGTCTTCGGGCGCTAGCTTCCAATGGTGGGGGGACTGTCATGGCCGAGATTGCCGGACCGTGCCCGCGCGACGAGGGGCCCGAGGCCATGGCTGTGGCGCGGGCGCATCGCGTAGCATGCAGCGATCAGCTCCGGAGCACCGTCCATTGACCAGCGATTTCAATCCGCCGCCGGGATTGCGGCATCGCCAGGTCGTCGTGCGCGATACGACCCTGCATGTCGCTGAAGTCGGAGATGGACCTGCGGTTCTGCTGCTGCATGGCTGGCCGGAATTCTGGGCGACCTGGCTGCCGCTGATGAACCGGCTGCACGGCGAGTTCCGGCTGATCGCGCCGGATCTGCGCGGCTTCGGCGACAGCGCGAAATCCCCGGCGCCCCGCGCCGATGTCGGCGCCAATGTCCACGCCGACGACATGGCCGCCCTGGCCGGGGCGCTCGGCCTCGATACAATCGGCGTCGTCGGCCATGATGTCGGGGCCTATGCGGCCCAGGCCATGGCGCGCCGCCATCCGCAGCTCGTCGAGCGCCTGCTCTTTTTCAATTGCCCGACCCAGACCGTCGGTGGCCGCTGGGTCCATGACGGGCATGTCAACGAGGTCTGGTACCAGGCCTTTCAGCAATTGCCGCTGGCTGAGGCGCTGGTCGGCGCCAGCCGCGAAAACTGCAGGCTCTATCTCCAGCATTTCCTGAGCCATTGGTGCCACCGCAAGGACGCCTTCGCGCCCGTGCTCGATCTCTGGGTCGACAACTTCATGAAGCCGGGCAATCTGCGTGGCGGGTTCGACTGGTATCGCAGCCAGAACGCGCTGCGGCTCGCCGCCATCGACGGGCATCCCACGCCTTCGGTGAAGATCCATCAGCCGACGCGTGTGCATTGGGGGCGTCACGACCCCATCCTGAAATCGGAATGGGCCGCCTTCATCGACGAGCATTTCGACCATGCCGAGGTCAGCTTCTGCGAGACCGCCGGCCATTTCGTCCATGTCGAGTCGCCCGACGAAGCCGCCGCGGTGTTTGCCGACAGCTTTGCCTGAGGCTGGACCGGGACACGCCGGGTCTGATGCGACGACAAAAAAACCCGGCGGTCGCCCGCCGGGTTTGTCATCTCTGAGCCGTGCCGAAGTTCAGGCGGCTTCTTCGGCGATATCGTCGTTGTCGCCCTCGATTTCGCCTTCGGCGGCCTCTGCCGCCTCACCCTTGCCGAGGCGGCGGGGCGATTTGGCGAGCTGACCCTCGATCTTCTTGAGCGCCTCGGTCTCCGTCACGTCGTCGACCACCGCGATCTCGCGGGTCATGCGGTCGACGGCCGCCTCATAGAGCTGTCGCTCCGAATAGGACTGCTCGGGCTGGGCCTCGGAGCGGTAGAGATCGCGCACGACTTCGGCGATGGCGACGAGATCGCCCGAATTGATCTTCGCCTCGTATTCCTGGGCGCGGCGCGACCACATGGTGCGCTTGACGCGGGCGCGGCCGGTCAGCGTGGTCAGGGCCTTGGTCACGGCCTCAGCGTCGGCGAGCTTGCGCAGGCCGACGCTGGCGGCCTTGGCGGTCGGGACGCGCAGAGTCATCTTGTCCTTGGCGAAGCTGACCACGAACAGCTCGAGTTTGAAGCCAGCGACTTCCTGTTCCTCGATCGCCGTGATCTGGCCGACGCCATGGGACGGGTAGACGACGAATTCGCCCGTCTTGAAACCCTGGCGCACAACAGCTTTCTTCACCGTGGACATGCCGTTACGACTCCTGAAAGGGCCACTTACGCGGCCTCAAGATTCTGCCCCCCGGCCGGAATGGCCCGGGGATCCCAGCTTGACCCGGCGGGCGAAACCCGCCGCGTCACGCTCTCCCAGCCGCACCATCCCACCCGCCGGAAGCGCAAAATGCCGACACGCTCCGGCGCAACGAGCCGGGGGCGTGCAGCAGTGCGAGAACCATGGGAGCCCCGATTGGCAAAACCTCGCTGGGGCATGCGGGAATGTGGCGACTGAAGCGATTGTATATCACAAAAAACACGGCGAATCAAAGGTAAACGCGATTCGCCTGCCGGGCCGGCCTCGGCTCGCCCGGCTTGGTTAACGCATTCGGCCGCGCCTGGCGGCCTGCGCTCAGTCGCCTTCGCCGGGGTTCGGCGAGAAATGCGCGTCCAGCTTTCCGGCCACCCCGTCGAAGGATTTGGCGTCGGCCGGAGCCTCCTTCTTCTGGGTGATGTTGGGCCAGGAGGAGGCGTATTTCGAGTTCAACTGCAGCCAGCTTTCGAGCCCCGGCTCGGTGTCGGGCTTGATCGCCTCCGCCGGGCATTCAGGCTCGCAGACGCCGCAATCGATGCATTCGTCGGGGTGGATGACGAGCATGTTCTCGCCTTCGTAGAAACAGTCGACCGGACAGACTTCGACGCAGTCCATGTACTTGCACTTGATGCAGTTCTCAGTGACCACATACGTCATAGCCGTCCAGTCCTTCCGACACGTCAGAGCCCGTCATAAAGCGCCGCGGCGCCTCGATACAAGATCGCCTGATGCCGCCCCACTTCGGCAAATTCATATGCATACAAACAAAGTTTAAGCCTCGCCCCCCTCCGGCGCAAGCGACTCGTCGCCGCTGCCGGGGCGGTCGAGCCGCTCATAGAGCCGTTGCGCGACCTCGAAAGAGCCGCGCCGCTCGCCCAGCGCCAGCAATCTGACCACCAATGTCGCATGCGGCAACGCCAGCGTCAGCACATCGCCGAGCTTGAGACCGTAGGCCGCGCTCTCGACCCGCCGGCCCTCGACGCGGACATGCCCATCCTCGATCAGCCGGACGGCCGCCGCGCGCGTCTTGGCGAAGCGCGCGAACCAGAGCCATTTGTCGAGCCGCTGACGATCCTGCCGCAAGAGCCGCCTTCACAAGTCGCGGGACCGCCTTCCGGCCCCTGCCGCCGCACCGAATGGTCGTGTCAGGGCTTGCGGCCCTCGAGCTGCGCCTTCAGCGCCGCCAGCTTGGCGAAGGGCGAGTCCGGATCGGGCTCGCGGCTCACCGGGCGCGCCGGCTGCTGGAACCGTTCGCCGCCGCCGCGGTCCTCGCGACGCGGACCGCCGGGACGGCCATCGCGCTTGAAATCCGGGCGCGGGCCGCGCCCCT
>JBKBRD010000155.1:0-7471 GCA_046292405.1 Allobosea sp.
CTGCTGAACCTGCCGATCTTCATCCTGCTCGCCTCGGTCTATCTGCCCGGCCGGATCAAGGCGATGGCCAAGCACCCGATGCTGCTGGCCGTGAAGATCTGGGCCACGGCGCATCTCATTTCCAATGGCGATCTCGGCAGCATGCTGCTGTTCGGCTCCTTCCTGGCCTGGGCGGTCATGGCCCGCATCGCCGCCAAGCGCCGGCCCGAAGCGCTCGCCTGGCTGGCCGCTCTGGGAGGGCGGCCACGCTTCGGTCGCAACGATTACCTCGCGGTAGCGACCGGCATCGTCGCCTATGTCGTCTTCGCGCTCTGGCTGCACCCGCTGCTGATCGGCGTCTCCGTCACCGGGCGCTGACGCCAGCATTCCCGATGCCGCTGCTCCCGATCATCGCCTTTCCCGATCCGAGGCTGCGCCAGCCGGCGCCGCCGGTCGCGCGCTTCGACGCGGATTTGCGCGAGCTGGCGCAGGATCTGCTGGCGACGCTGCGGGCGGCGCCCGGCATCGGCATCACCGCGCCCCATTGCGGCGTCGCCTTGCGGCTGGTCGTGCTCGACCTTCCCGATGACGAGGTTCGCTTCTACGCCAACCCCGAGATCGTCGCGGCCTCGGAGGAGCGCGTGCGGCATGTCGAGGGCAGCGTCTCGATGCCGGGCGTCACCGAGCCTGTCGAACGCCATGCGCGCGTCAGCCTGCGCTATCGCGGTCTCGACGGGCAGGCGCATGTCGAGGAGGCGCAAGGGCTGCTGTCCATCTGTCTCCAGCATGAGATCGATCAGCTCGACGGGATATTCTGGATCGATCGCCTGTCGCGGCTGAGGCGGGACAGGGTTCTCAAGCGTTACGACAAGATCCGGAAAAGCGAAGCCTGAGGAAGCCCATGTCGATCACCATCTACGGCATCAAGAACTGCGACACGATGAAGAAGGCGCGCGCCTGGCTGGACCAGCACGGCGTCGTGCATCTGTTCCATGACTACAAGGCCAGCGGCATCGACAAGACGCGGCTGCTGGGTTGGGTCGCCGAGCATGGTTGGGAGACGGTGCTGAACCGCGCCGGCGCGACCTTCCGCGCGCTGCCCGAGAGCGAGAAGTCCGGCCTCGACGCCGACAAGGCGATCGCGCTGATGCTCGCCAACCCGTCGATGATCAAGCGGCCCGTGCTCGATCTCGGCGAGCGCCGCCTGGTCGGGTTCAAGCCGGAGCTCTACGCTGCCGCGCTGGGCTGAGCCGGCAGTGCATGGCGGCGATGGCGCGGCCGCTCTTTTGCTGCGCTGCGGATCAGGATAAGCCCGCGCCATGACGACAGAATTCAGCTTCCATGTCTCCGGTCGGGACGGCGCGGCCCGCACCGGTGAAATCCGCATGCCGCGCGGGGTCATCCGCACGCCGGCCTTCATGCCGGTGGGGACCGCCGCCACCGTCAAGGGCATGTATCCCGAACAGGTGCGCGCTCTGGGCGCCGATGTCGTGCTCGGCAACACCTACCATCTGATGCTGCGGCCGGGCGCCGAGCGCGTGGCGCGGCTCGGCGGGCTGCACAGGTTCATGAACTGGCCGCACCCGATCCTGACCGATTCCGGCGGGTTCCAGGTGATGTCGCTGTCGCAGCTGCGCAAGCTGACCGAGGAGGGCGTGACCTTCCAGTCCCATATCGACGGCTCCAAGCACGTGTTGACGCCGGAGCGCTCGGTCGAGATCCAGGACCTGCTTGGCTCCGACATCGTGATGCAGCTCGACGAATGCGTCTCGCTGCCCTGCGAGGACAAGGTCGCGGAAAAGGCGATGCGGCTGTCGTTGCGCTGGGCTGAACGCTGCAAGGCGGCCTTCGGCAATCCGGCGGGCAGGGCGCTGTTCGGGATCGTCCAGGGCGGCGCCGTGCCGGCCCTGCGCGTCGAGAGCGCCCGCGAACTCGTGGCGATGGATCTGAAGGGCTACGCCATTGGCGGGTTGGCGGTGGGCGAGCCGCAGGAGATCATGCTGGCGATGATCGAGACGGTGGAGCCGCATCTGCCGCAGGACAAGCCGCGCTATCTGATGGGCGTCGGCACGCCCGACGATCTCGTCGAGGCGGTGATGCGCGGCGTCGACATGTTCGATTGCGTGATGCCGACGCGGGCGGGGCGCCATGGCCAGATCTTCACGCGCTTCGGCCGGATGAACCTGAAAAACGCCAAGCATGCCGAGGATCCGCGCCCCATCGACGAAAGCTCGTCCTGCCCTGCCGCCAACAGCTATGCGCGCGCCTATCTGCATCATCTCGTCAAGGCCGAGGAGATGCTCGGCAAGATGCTGCTGACCTGGGTGAACCTCGCCTACTACCAGGACCTGATGGCCGGCGTGCGCGCCGCCATCGCGCAGGGGCGGCTGAGCGATTTCGTCGCCGAAACGAAAGAAGGATGGGCGCGGGGCGAGCCTGCGTGATCGACCCCTGGTTCGTGATGCTGGCGTTGAAGATGGCGACCGCCGCGGCGGTCGTCATCGGCTGTTCGCTGCTGGCCGAGCGCAGCGGCCCGATGATCGCGGCGATGATCGCGACGCTGCCGATCTCGGCGGGGCCGGTCTACGTGTTCCTCGCAATGGACCATGACGCCGCTTTCATCGCGCAGGGCGCGCTCGGCAGCATGGCCTCCAATCTCGCCAATGCCGGGTTGAGTTTCGTCTATGTCTTCCTGGCCCAGCGTTTCGGCACGGCCTTGTGTCTGACGGCGGCGCTTGCGGCCTGGATCTGCACGCTGCTGCTGCTGCGCGCGCTGGAACCGTCGTTCCCGATGCTGCTGATCGCCACCGTCGCGATCTATGGCGGGCTGCACCTGCTGTTTCGGCCCTATCTCGCGGCGCGGCCGAAGCAGCCGCCGGAGCGGCCCTGGTATCTCATCCCGATGCGCGCCGGTTTCGTCGCCACGCTGGCCGGCACGGTGACCACGGTCAGTTCGCATGTCGGGCCGACATGGTCGGGCTCGCTCGCGGCGCTGCCGATCGTGCTCTCCAGCCTGATCGTGATGCTGCAGCCGCGGATCGGCGGACCGGCCACCGCCGCCGTCATGGCCAATGGCGCGCTGGCGCTGATCGGTTTCGGCGTGGCGCTCGCCGCTGTGCATCTCACGGCGCTGCCGCTGGGCGCGCCGCTGGCGCTGTCGCTCGGCCTCGCCATCTGCATCGGCTGGAATCTCGGGCTGATGCGGCTAACGCGCGGCGCGCGCTGACCGCCAGGACGCCACGAACAGCCCGCCGATGATCAGCGTGATACCGGCGACCTGCAGACCGGTCGGGATTTCGCCGAGGATCGGCACGGCCAGCAGCGTGCCGACCACGGGAATCGTCGGCGGAAAGCGTCCGACCACGGCCGGGCCGAGGATCGGCGTGGCCCAGGCCCAGATCCACAAGCCCATCACGACGTTGAGCACGCCCTGGTTGACGCCATGCGCGATGAGGACCCACCAGGGCGCGACATCGAAGCCGCGGAAGAAGAAGACGGCGTAGACCGGCAGATACAGCATGGACAGCACCGAGACGATCGCCGTCGCCTTCAGCCCGTTCACCTTCCAGAGCTGGATCACCAGCGGATAGCCGCCCCAGAGCAGGCCGACGCCGAGGAAGCAGAGATCGCCGAGCAGAATGGTGGGGTTGGTGTTGGTGGTGCCGGCGATCGCCAGGCAGGCGAGCCCGGCCAGCACGGCGAAGACCCCGAGGATGAGCTGGCGGGTCAGCGCGGCTCCGAACAGCACGACGCCGCCGATGACGCCGATGACCGTGACGGTGCCCGGCCCGATGGTGGCGCCATGGGCGGCCGGCGCGAAGCTGAGCCCCGTCAGCAGCAGATAGCTCATCGGGAAGCCGCTCATTGCGACCAGGGCGAGCCCGCGGCCCCAGCCGACGCCGCCGCAATCCTTCAGCCCGCCGGCGGCAAGGAAGCTCGGCAGCAGCAGCAGCCCGGCGGTGACGAAGCGCAGCGCCAGAAGATCATGCGAGCTTAGCCCGTTGAGGACGGCATGGCGGCTGATGGCGAAGTTTGCGCCGAAGATCACCATGGCGCCGGCCATGGCGAAGAAGGCGATGCGCCAGCGCAGCCGCTCGCGCGCGGCGTCCTTTTCGGGGCTCTTGACGATCTGATCCATGCGGTCGCTGTCTGCGCCGGTCCGACAGCCGAAATGCGGCCGTCTGGGCAAACCGATGCAGACCAAGGGTACACTGCCGCGGCCGCCGGCGGCATGCGCGAGACGCCTGAGCGGCAGACGCCCCGCTCAGGCCGCGCGTTGTGCGGCCTCCGCCACGAACCTGCCGCGTTTCAGCCTTCACCGCGCCGGAAGCCTGCGATGATGTCCATGCGTCAACAGGATGGCGCCCTATGCTCCGCAAATCTGATTCCGCACTCGCACGTCGTCTCCTGCGGCGCTTCGCCGGGCAGGGGCTGTTCGTTATGGCCGCTTCGGCCGGCGTCGTCGCGCTGCTAGCCGCAGGTGAATATCCTGCGCCGGCTCAGGCCGCGAACGAACCGCCCGAGACTCTGATCACCTGGTCTTCCGCGATCGCGCCGGACGGCAAGCTGCAGCAGCGCCATGGCGGTCCCGATCTGGGCCGCGATCTCGACCGCGCCTTCTCCGCGTCGACGCCGATGACCACCGCCGCGCTCGCCATGCCGCTGGCCGTCAGCTTCTCCGGGCCGACGAAAGATTTGGCGCCTGCGCGTGTCGCGGCGGACGCGCCCCCGCGCGCGCCCAGGCCGCAGTCTTTCGAAACGGCACGCGCGCCCATCCCGGCTGCGGACAAGGCGCGACCCAGTCTCCGAGCGGCCGAGCCGCTGCGCATCCAGCCGCTCGATCAGCCCGTGGCGCAGGCGGGCCAGGCTCAGCCCGGGCTGCTCGCCGCCGTCACCCGGCCTGTCACCGCGACGCTGGCGCGAGCCACCGGACTGGTGACGGGCGCCGCCGCCGCGATGGGCGAGGCCGGTTCCTGGACGGTGGCCCAGGCCGCCGGCCTCGTCCCGCGCTGGTAGGGCTCAGGCCAGCGCCTTGAGCGCGCTGCGCCCGGCATAGATCGCCTGGGCGCCGAGTTCCTCCTCGATGCGCAGCAGCTGGTTGTACTTGGCGGTGCGGTCCGAGCGGGCGAGCGAGCCGGTCTTGATCTGCCCGCAATTGGTCGCCACCGCGAGATCGGCGATGGTCGCATCCTCGGTCTCGCCGGAGCGATGCGACATCACGGCGGTGTAGCCGGCGCGCTGCGCCATCTCGACGGCGGCCAGCGTCTCGGTCAGCGAGCCGATCTGGTTGACCTTGACCAGGATGGAGTTTGCCGTCTTCGCCTTGATGCCCTGCGACAGGCGGGTGACGTTGGTGACGAAAAGATCGTCGCCCACGAGCTGGCACTTCGCGCCGACGAGGTCGGTCAGCGCCTTCCAGCCCTCCCAATCATCCTCGGCCATGCCGTCCTCGATCGAAACGATCGGGTAGCCGGCGACCAGCTTGGCGAGATATTTGGCCTGCGCCTTGGGGTCGCGGGTCTTGCGCTCGCCCTCATAGACATAGGCGCCGTCCTTGAAGAATTCGGTGGCGGCGCAATCGAGCGCGATGGCGATGTCCTCGCCCGGCTTGTAGCCGGCGTTCTCGACGGCCTGCATGACGAAATCGAGCGCGGCCTCGGCCGATTTCAGGTTCGGCGCGAAGCCGCCCTCATCGCCGACATTGGTGTTGTGGCCGGCGTCGTGCAGCGCCTTCTTCAGCGTGTGGAAGATTTCCGAGCCCATGCGCAGCGCCTCCGAGAAGGAGGGCGCGCCGATCGGCATGATCATGAATTCCTGAAAGTCGATCGGGTTGTCGGCATGGGCGCCGCCATTGACGATGTTCATCATCGGCACCGGCAGCACGCGGGCGGAGGTCCCCCCGACATAGCGATAGAGCGGCAGGCCGGCGGCCTCGGCGGCGGCCTTGGCGACGGCGAGCGACACGCCGAGGATGGCGTTGGCGCCGAGCTTGCTCTTGTTGGGCGTGCCGTCGAGATCGATCATCGTCTGGTCGATCAACGTCTGGTCCTCGGCGTCCATCGCCACGATCGCCTCGGCGATGGCGACGTTCACCGCCTCCACCGCCTTGAGCACGCCCTTGCCGAGATAACGGCTCTTGTCGCCGTCGCGCAGCTCAACGGCCTCATGCGCGCCGGTCGAGGCGCCCGAGGGGACGGCGGCGCGGCCCATCGAGCCGTCCTCCAGCACGACATCGACTTCCACGGTCGGGTTGCCGCGGCTGTCGAGAATCTGGCGGCCGATAACATCGATGATCGCGGTCATGGGGAGAGCTCCGGAGGGGTGGCGACGAGATGCCCGCTTCTAGCCAAGCGTGGCGGGGACGGGAAGGGGCCTTCCCGTCTGGATTGGATGTGACCTAAGATCATTACGCTAGGTAAGGCGCGCGTCATGGGTTGTAATTTATAAATTACAGGGCTATCATGCTTGAAATCCTACAGACCGAGGAGTTTCGCGGTTGAGAGCGCAGCCTTGTCGATCAGCGGGCGCGCGCCGCAATTGCGGCCAGACTGTTCAGGCTCGCCAATGGCTTGCGAGGCGATGTCAAATCGATCGGCGACGGGCTTTATGAGATCCGGATCCATTATGGACCAGGATTCAGGGTCCACTTTACGCATATCGGCGAGAGAATCGTGCTTTTGCTTTGCGGCGGCGACAAGGGCCGGCAGAAAATGGACATTGCTCGTGCAAGACGCGTCGCCAGCGAGTTTGGGAACAAGCAATGACCGATAAGTTGACGCCCTATGACCCCGCCGAGGCTTTGCAGTCGGACGACGCGATCGAGCTGTTCTTGAACGATGCGTTCGCGACTGGCGACGCCGGCTATATCGCGCAGGCCATCGGCGTCGTTGCAAGAGCCAAGGGCATGGCCGGCATCGCCAGAAAGACAGGGCTGGCGCGAGAACAACTCTATAAATCGTTGAGTGATGCGGGTAATCCAACGCTTGAAACGACACTTGCGGTGCTGAAGGCGGTAGGCTTCGAGCTCACCGGTCGGCGCCAGCCGACCCAGCCACGATCACGACGAGCCTTGCCATGACCCTCGACGCCTCAACCCTCCAGCTCGGGCAGATGTCCGCACAGCCGGCCTCGCCAGCGGAGGCCCGGCTCGACCGCGTGCCCAATCCGCATCCCGGCACGGGGTATCTCGCCCGCTTCACCTGCCCGGAATTCACCTCGATCTGCCCGGTCACCGGGCAGCCCGATTTCGGCATATTGGTGATCGATTACCTGCCCGGCGACTGGCTGGTCGAATCGAAGTCGCTCAAGCTCTATCTCGGCGCCTTCCGCAACCATGGGGCCTTCCATGAGGATTGCACGGTCGGCATCGGCAAGACTTTGGTCGCGCTGCTGCAGCCGAGCTGGTTCCGCATCGGCGGCTATTGGTACCCGCGCGGCGGCATTCCGATCGACGTGTTCTGGCAGAGCGGCGAGCCGCCCAAGGGCGTCTGGA
>JBKBRD010000156.1:0-7395 GCA_046292405.1 Allobosea sp.
AGCTGGCAGGCGCAACGAAGTCTGGAGGCGGTTCTCGTCACTCCCCTGAGCGCCCAGGCATGCATGCCCGGCCGGCCCTCAGGGGCGGCTAAGGAGAAGAAGCAGGCCAGGACGGGAGAGAACGCGCATGTCGACGGCGCGCGCAGCGGCGCGGCTGAAGCTCTCGACATGGGTGGCGGATGCGGCCACGGGCGTTCCTCTTGGTTGAGACCTGCATAACCGATCGGGAGGGCGCTGCGCAAGGGCGGGCCAACGCCTCTTCCCGTCTCCGCAGCGGATGTTTCTTCCCTTCTCCCCTTGCGGGAGAAGGTGGCCCGGCAGGGCCGGATGAGGGGTTGGCCGTGCGTTTCATCGTTGGCGTCATGTTCGGTGGTGAGGTCACGCGGCCCCCCTCATCCGTCAGCGCTCCGCGCTGCCACCTTCTCCCGCCAGGGGAGAAGGGAAGAGGCGTCGCGGCCCCCGACCCGTCGTGCTCGGGCTCGTCCCGAGTGTCCACGTCTTGAACACCGCCAAAACCGGCGAAGACGAGGGTGGTCGCCACGAGAGCGACCCGGACGGGGAGGGCGAGCGGCAGGCGCTGACTTCAGCTCTGCGGCGCATCCTTCCGCGGCTCGGCCGGCGCCGCCCCCAACGCCAGCTCCAGCGCCTGTTCCGGCGTGTCGGCGTAATGGAACAGGTCGAGATCGCTCTTGCCGATGGTGCCGGCCTCGATCATCGTCTCCAGGTTCAACAGCCCCTGCCAGAAGGCGCTGTCATAGAGCACGATCGGCACCGGCGGCATCTTGCGCGTCTGGGTCAGCGTCAGGATCTCGAACAACTCGTCCAGCGTGCCGAAGCCGCCGGGAAAGATCACCAGCGCGGCCGCCCGCATCGCCAGATGCATCTTGCGCATCGCGAAATAATGGAAGCGGAAGGTCAGGTCCGGCGTCGACCAGGCGTTCGGCTCCTGCTCGCGCGGCAGCGTGATGTTGAAGCCGATCGACAGCGCCCCAGCCTCGGTCGCGCCGCGGTTGGCAGCCTCCATGATGCCCGAGCCGCCTCCCGTCGCGATGACGTTGTGCTTGAGTTCGCTCACGCCGTTGCGGGCGCGGGAGCGTTCCGAGGCCAGCCGGGCGAAGCGGCGCGCCGCCTCATACCAGGGGTGCCCCTCCTGCAGCCGGGCCGAGCCGAAGACGATGATGGTCGAGACGATGCCGCGCGCGCGCAGATGATCCTCGGTCTTCTGGTATTCCAGCATGAACCTCGCGCCGCGCATGGAATCGCCGAGGATGAAGTCAGGGTCGAGCGCGGCGAGCCTGTAGGAGGCCGAGGATTTCTGGTCGTGATTGTCGGGCATGGCGATCATCCTTGCGGTGCGCCTGGAATAGCCGACGCAGCCAAGGCTGTCGCGCGGCGGGCCGCTCAGCCGAGATAGCGCCGCAGCACCTGCTCCATCCGCGCCGCTCCGGCATTGTGCGGGACAAGGGTGAGAAAGCGCCCGTCGCGATCCATCAGATAGGTCAGCGAGCCATGGTCGACGGCATACTCGCCAGTCGAGTGATGCGGCAGCGTCAGCTTGCGGCGATGCACCTTGTAGGCGCGGGCGATCGCCGCGATCTCCGCCTCGCTCCCGGTCAGGCCGATCAGCTGCGGATGGAACGCGGCGACATAGCGCGCCATCGTGTCGGGAGTGTCGTTGGCGGGGTCGACCGTGACGAAGAGCGGCGCGATCCGCTCCGCCAGCGGGCCGAGCCGGTCGAGCGCCTGCGCCATGATCGGCAGATCCACCGGGCAGGTGTCCGTGCAGCGCGTGAAGCCGAAATAGACCAGCATGAAGCGACCGCGAAAGCTGTCGTCGCTCACGCGCCGGCCGCGATGGTCGGTCAGGGTGAACGGGCCGCCGAACTGGCTGGCGAGCGGATCGGTCGGCTTGGCTGCGTGGTCGTGCGCATGCTGCGCCGTCGCCGGCCCGGCGGCGAGCCAGCAGAGTCCGGCCAGGATCGAGCGTCGCCGCATGGGCTGCGTCACGGCTTCGGCTTGGGCAGCAGGCCCTTGACGCCGAGCGGGCCATCCTCGGCAAGGATTTGGTTGGCCTGCGGATCGGCGCGCCACCATTCCTCGGCCTTGCCGTTGCGCGCCTCCCAGTCCGTCTTGAAGCGATCCGCCGGCGTGAAAGCCTGGCTCGGCTCGGCGCGGACCCCCTGGACGAAGAAAAGGGTGATGTCCGGCGTTTCGATCACCAGCCCGTCGGCTTCGATCTCACGCCCGCAATAGCCGATCAGGTCAGGCGTCGCGCCGGCGAAATCGACATTGCCCTTGGCCGCCAGACGAAACGTGCCGTCGGCCAGAGCGAGGCCGAGCTGGCGCTTGCCCGCGCCGCAATCGGGCGAGCATTGCCCGGTGAGATGGCAGATCGCATCGACCACCCGGCCTTTCAGGACGAGCGGCTTTTCGCCTGGAATGCCCCAGGGCTCGGCGGCAAGGGCAGGGGAGGCGACGAGGCTGGCGACGATCCAGAGCGCAGTTTTCAAACGTGGCATCGCTCAGTTCCCGAACGGCTGGATGCCGTATTCCTCATGCGTCATGGCGATCACGCCCTTGTCGTCGGCGACGCGATCGATCAGCAGGTAGTTGACGCCGTCGCGCACCAGCAGCTCGCCGTCGACGGTGACCTCATGCGTCGCCATCCGCGCGATCCTGGGATTGGCGACGCTCTGGTCGTCGTCGCCGATTTTCAACACGAGATAGAGCTTGCCCTGCGCGTCGCGGATGCTGACGGGGATGCCGCCCAGCGCGCACCAGACCGCGCATTGATGATGGGCGGTGCCCTTGGCGAACATCAGCCCGCTGATCAGGCACCATGTGTCGCTGATCTCGCCGGTGACGGTGACGCGCTCGGCATGGGCGGGCGCCGGAGCCAGCGCCGCGAGCGCAAGCGCCGCCAGCCCGGCCCTCCAGTATGACATCTTCGTCACGCCCGAGACGCGCCAGCGCGGAAAAGCATCGGTCGAAGCCCCATCGCCATGATTTGTCGCCATGATTGCCTCTAGCGCCGCTCAAGGGGACACCCTAGAAGATGCGCCAAACACGGACCAGAGCAGGCATGAGCGAGATCGATAACCTTGGCGTGAGCCTTCTCAACGACATCGCGAGCGCGCCCGACGAGGCGGCGCTCGAGCAGATCAGGATCGCGGCGCTCGGCAAGGCCGGCTCGATCTCGGCCCTGCTGAAGACACTGGGCGCGATGACGCCCGACGAGCGCAAGGAAAAGGGGCCGCTGATCAACGGCCTGCGCGACAAGGTTCAAGGCGCGCTCGCCGCCCGCAAGGAGGCGCTGGGCGAGGCGGCGCTGGATGCGCGGCTGGCGTCGGAGCGCATCGACGTGACCTTGCCGGTGCGCGAGGGGCCGGAGGCGCGCGGGCGCATCCACCCGATCAGCCAGGTCATCGACGAGATCACCGCCATCTTCGGCGATATGGGCTTCGCCATCGCCGAGGGTCCCGATGTCGAGACCGACGATCTCAATTTCACCAAGCTGAACTTCCCGGTCGGCCATCCCGCCCGCGAGATGCACGACACCTTCTTTTTCGCGCCCGACAGCGATGGCGAGCGCAAGCTGCTGCGCACCCACACCTCGCCGGTCCAGGTCCGCACCATGCTGGGCCAGCAGCCGCCGATCCGCGTGATCTGCCCCGGCCGCACCTATCGCAACGATTCCGACCAGACGCACACGCCGATGTTTCACCAGGTCGAGGGGCTGGTGATCGACAAGAAGGCCCATATGGGCCACCTGAAATGGATCCTCGAGGAGTTCTGCAAGTCCTTCTTCGAGATCGACGATGTGAAGATGCGTTTCCGGCCGTCCTTCTTCCCCTTCACCGAACCGTCGATGGAGGTCGACATCCAGTGCTCGCGCAAGGGCGGCGAAATCCGCTTCGGCGAAGGCGATGACTGGCTCGAGATCCTCGGCTGCGGCATGGTCCACCCCAATGTGCTGCGCAATTGCGGGCTCGACCCGGACGTCTATCAGGGCTTCGCCTGGGGCATGGGCATCGACCGCATCGCCATGCTGAAATACGGCATGCCCGACCTGCGCCCCTTCTTCGAGGCGGATGTGCGCTGGCTGCAGCATTACGGCTTCCGCCCGCTCGACCTGCCGACGCTGACGGGCGGCCTGTCGTCATGACCGGGGCCGGCTGGGCCGCGCTGCTCGCGACGCTGATCGTCGCGGTCAACCTGCTCTGCCAGGCCGTCGCTGCCTTGCGTCTGCGCCGCAAGCCTGCCGGCAACGCGCTGTTGCGCGAACTCCCGGCGGTGACGATCGTGCGCCCGCTCCGCGGCATCGAGGCCTTCAGCCGCGAGACCGCGACATCGGGGCTCGAGCTCGACTATCCCCGCTACCGCACGATCTTCTGCGTCGCCGATGCCGGCGACCCGATCGTGCCGCTGATCGAGGAGCTGATGGCGCGCTTCGGCGCCGAGCGCGTCAGCCTGATCACCGGCGATGTCGCCGTCAGCGCCAATCCCAAGCTCAACAACTGCGTCAAGGGCTGGGAGGCGGCCACGACCGAATGGGTCATCCTGGCCGATTCCAACGTGCTGATGCCGAAGGATTATATCCAGCGCATGCTGGCGGCTGTGCGACCCGACACCGGGCTGGTCTGCTCGACTCCGGCCGGCTCGCGGCCGCTCGGCTTCTGGGCCGAGCTCGAATGCGCCTTCCTCAACACCTTCCAGGCGCGCTGGCAATATGCCGGCGAGGCGCTCGGCTTCGGTTTCGCCCAGGGCAAGTCGATGCTGTGGCACAAGCCGTTTCTCGATGCGCAGGGCGGCATCGCGGCGCTGGGGCAGGAGATTGCCGAGGACGCTGCGGCGACCAAGCTCGTGCGCCGCGCCGGCCGCCATGTCCATCTCGTCGGCCAGCCTTTCGAGCAGCCTCTCGGCGAGCGCGGCTTCGGCGAGGTCGTGCAGCGTCAGTTCCGCTGGGCGCGGCTGCGGCGCGTGACCTTCCTGCCCTTCTTCGCGCCCGAGATTCTCGCCGGTCCCTTGCCGGCCGTGGCGCTGGCGGCGCTGGCCCTGCCGGCCTTCGGCCTGTCCGCCTGGCTCGCGCCGCTGCTGGTGCTGCTGCCCTGGTACGGGGCGGAAGCGGCGCTCGCCAGGAGCGTCGGCTGGCACTGGTCCTGGCGCATGCCGCTGGCGCTGCTCGTCCGCGACGTCGTTTTTCCGGGAATCTGGGCCTATGCCTTCATCGCCGGCGAAGTCACCTGGCGCGGCAACGCGATGAAGATCCGGGCCGATGGCGAAGATGAGTTGAACGCGGCGCCGGCGATGTCCAGCGCGGCTGTCCGCCAAGACAATCGCGCGTGAAGGCGATATCGATGCTGGCTGGAAAGCGCGTTGGAGACCTTGCGATGTCAGCACAGGATCGCGCGACATACGCGCACAGCATCGAGGCTTTGATCGAGCAGACCGTCCGCGCTCAATTGGGAGAAATCGTGGACGGCGTCGAAACGCGTTTCGAGCAGGACGAGCAGGGTGACGCTGCAATCTTCGTCGATGTCTTTCTGACGGCCGGGGCGCCCGATAATCTGGGTCGGCGCTTTGTCGACATGCAACTGGCGGTGATGGCTGCTCTGGAGGCTTTCGGAGAGACCCGTTTTCCCTATCTGTCCACCAAGCGCCCCAATGACGATTATCCGGAGGATGTGCTCGTCAAGCCGCGAAAGCGGCAAGCATGACGGATGACTTGTTCGCGCTCGCCTTGGATCTGACTGAACGGGAAAGCGGTCGTCCCAAGCAGGCGTCGATACGCAGAGCGATCTCTTCAGCCTATTATGGGCTGTTTCATGCGTTGCTTCGGATGTTCGCCGATCAGGTCGCTGGGCGCGGCGCGCGGAACGATGACGTCTACGCGTCGATCTATCGCTACCCCGAGCACGCGACCCTTCTCAGAAAACTTCTTGAGATCGATGATCGTGATGTGCGAGCCATCGCGGCCACATTGAAAATTCTGCAGCAATTGCGCATGCAGGCAGACTACGATCCGTTGCCGTTCGGTATGGGCAAGAGCGAAGCTCAGGAACTCATCATCCATGCCAGGGAAGCCGCAAATGCCGTTCGGTTGCTGAAACCGAAGCAGCGCCTGGCGACCACGGCTGCAATCCTCTCCTCAAAACGCCGCTGACAGATACATCACCATGAAATTCACGCTCTCCTGGCTCAAAGACCATCTCGACACCTCCGACACGGTCGACGCGATCACCGATGCGCTGACGCGCGTCGGGCTCGAGGTCGAGGCTGTCGAGAACAAGGCCAAGGCGCTCCAGGCCTTCACCATCGCCCATGTCATCGAGGCGAAGCAGCATCCCAATGCGGACAGGCTGCGAGTCTGCATGGTCGACACCGGCGCGGGCGAGCCTGTGCAGGTCGTCTGCGGCGCTCCCAACGCCCGCACCGGGATGAAGAGCGTCTTTTCTCCGCCGGGAACCTACATCCCCGGCAAGGACATCACGCTCGGCAAGGGCGTCATCCGCGGCGTCGAATCCAACGGCATGCTGTGCTCTGCGGCCGAGCTGCAGATTTCCGAGGATCATGACGGCATCATCGACCTGCCCGAGGATGCGCCGGTCGGCCAGCCCTATGCGGCCTATGCGGGTCTGGACGACGCCGCCATCGAGATCGCGGTCACCCCCAACCGCGCCGATGCGCTCGGCGTTTCCGGCATCGCGCGCGACCTCGCCGCCGCCGGGCTCGGCACGCTCAAGACCGCGACGGCGCCGACGATCCGTGGCGGCTTTCCCTGTCCTGTCGGGGTGACGCTGGATTTCGCGGGCGACGACAGGCGGCTCTGCCCGGCCTTTGCGCTGCGGCTGGTGCGCGGCGTGAAGAACGGCCCGTCGCCGGACTGGCTGCAGGCGCGCCTGCGCGCCATCGGCCTGCGGCCGATCAATGCGCTGGTCGACATCACCAATTTTATGACCTTCGACCGCAACCGGCCCCTGCACGTCTTCGACGCGGCCAAGGTGAAGGGCGATCTCGTCGTCCGCCGCGCCCGCGACGGCGAGCAGATCGTCGCGCTCGACGGCAAGACCTATGCGCTCGGCCAGGAACAGGTGGTCATCGCCGATGATCATGGCGTCGAATCGCTGGCCGGCATCATGGGCGGCGAGGCGTCCGGCTGCGACGAGGGCACGGTCGACGTGTTGGTTGAGAGCGCGCTGTGGGATCCGCTCAACATCGCCCGTTCGGGCCGGGCGCTCGGCATCAATTCCGATGCGCGCTATCGCTTCGAACGCGGCGTCGATCCCGAATTCTGCCGGCCGGGTCTGGATCTCGCCACGGCGATGATCCTCGATCTGTGCGGCGGCGAGGCCTCCGAAATGGTCTTCGCCGGCGAATTGCCCGAATGCGCAGCGG
>JBKBRD010000157.1:0-7372 GCA_046292405.1 Allobosea sp.
CATCGACCTCGACTTCGACATCGGCCCGCAGCCGTCGACTGCGACGCCCCGACCATCCCGCACACCCCCTTGGGTCGTCCGGAAACCCTGCGGCGAAAGTTGGCGGGGTTTCCGGCGCGACCCATAAAAAAAAGCCCGGCCTTTCGGCCGGGCTCTTCATCGGTTCCGCTCAGTAGCGGTAATAGGCCCGGTCGCGGTCGCGGCGACCATAAGCGCGGGCGTGGGGCGGCGGGCCGTAGCCGCGGCGACCATAGCCGTAGCCACGCTCGCGATAGCCGCGCCGGCCCTGCATTTCGGTATTGCGCTGGATCTCCCACATGCGGTGTTCGCGCGTATGGCGGCTGTAGCTGGCCTCGACCTGGTCCAGCGCCGCGGCGCCGGTGTAAGCCTCGCTGGCGGCTGCCGGCAACGTCGCCGTCCCCAGCGCCAAAGCGGCGGCAATCAATAGTCCTCGCATGTCGATCTCCCTGTGGTCGTTCTGATGGCTCGATATAGCCGGCAAAGAAGCAACGTCCGATGAACTCAATGGTTCGGTCCCGTTCATAGTGCGGCGGGAACAGCCCGCCGCAGTAGGCGTCGGACGGCGGAGCCGCCTTGACCTGAAGAGAACATTATTCCAAACAGGGGCTCAGACATCTGCTCTGTTAGAATTGTTTTCTTCATTTTGCGCGGCGACGCGTGCGAGGCCCTCACATGGACGCGATCGATCGGAAAATCCTCACCCATCTCCAGCAGAACTCCGACGTCTCGATCGCGGAACTGGCCGATCGCGTCGGCCTGTCGCAGACGCCATGCTGGAAGCGCATCCAGAAGCTCGAGCAGAGCGGCGTCATCGTGAAACGGGTCGCGCTGGTCGCGCCGGAGGCGATCGGGCTGGGGCTGACCGTTTTCGTCCAGATCGAGACGGCGGATCATTCCGGCCCCTGGCTCGCGCAGTTCGCGGAGATGGTCTCGGCCATGCCGGAGGTGATGGAGCTGTACCGCATGGCCGGGGATGTCGACTACATGCTGCGCGTCGTGGTCGCCGACATGCAGGCCTATGACGGTTTCTACAAGCGGTTGATCGAGACGATCCCGCTCAAGAACGTGACCTCGCGCTTCGCCATGGAGCGGATCAAATCGACCACGGCCTATCGCGTGCCGGAGGCGGCGCGATAGACGAACAGTCGCGAACCCCATCTCCAGCCCTCAACGGCAAGGGGCTCAGCATGGGTTCAATCGGTGTCGAGACGTCATTGCGAGGAGCGATAGCGACGAAGCAACCCAGGCGGATGTAGCACTCTCCCATTGGGTCGCTTCGCTCACGCTCGCAATGACGTTCGCAGTAATGTTACACAGCTGGCGTAGATCGCGCGCATGCGAGAGCCGGCTGTCTACATCATGGCAAGCCGCCGAAACGGAACCCTTTATACGGGCGTTACGGCAAACTTGTCGCGGCGCGTTTGGGAGCACCGCACGGGCACGCGCCTTGGTTTTACCGAGCGCTATGCTTGCAAGACCCTTGTCTGGTATGAACGCTATCCTCGCATGGATGAGGCTATTGCGAGAGAAAAGCAGATCAAGGCCGGTTCGCGAGCCCGCAAACTCGCGCTGATAGAGATGATGAACCCGACTTGGCGCGATCTTTACGAAGAATTGGCGCTTTGACCGGCGCAAGGCCGTTAGTGCGCGTGGCGAAGGCAACCCAGGTCTGAAGAAGACGTAGCGCTCTACGACACTGGGTTGCTTCGCTGCGCTCGCAATGACGGTCGCGCCCTCACCTCCCGCCCAGCCGGCGCTCCACCGCCGCGATATAGGCGTCGCGCGAAGGGGCGAGATGGGCGCGGCACAGGCGCACCAGCTGCGCCCGGTCGCCGGCCTCGAGGGCCGCCACCATCGCCGCATGCTCGTCCCGCGCCAGCGCGAGATGCTCCGGGCTCGCGGCGGTGAAGGAGCGCGCGCCATGGACCTTCTGCGCCATCATCTGGATCAGCTCGACCAGATGGCGGTTGCCGCAGGCGGCGAAAAGCTCTTCGTGAAACGCCATATTGGCGCGAAAGGCGGCGCGTGCGTCGCCCTGCGCCACGGCGGCCGCATGGCGCTGCTGGATCGCGCGCAGCTGCGCCACCACGGCGGCCGGCGCCGGAAGCGCGATCTGCTCGGCGGCGAGCGTCTCCAGCGCCGCGCGCACCGAATAGATCTGGTGCACCTCCGCCGGTTCGAGCAGCTTCACCGCCGCGCCCTTGTTCGGCACGCGCTCGACGAGCCCGACTCGCTCCAGCTCGGCCAGCGCCTCGCGCACGACATGGCGCTTCACGTCAAAGCGCGCCGCCAGCTCCTCCTCGATCAGGCGCTCGCGCGGCAACAGCCAGCCGAGCACGATCTCTTCCTCGATCGCCTCGGCGACCTGGCGCATCCGCTCCGCATTGGCCGGCTTCAGGACGATCACAGTCATGGCGCACTCCTTGCCAACATGATTGTTGACAATCCTGGTGACAGCAAGTCTGTTTCGGGCCATGACGACTTCAGACCGCCCGACCAAGCCCGCCACCGGCCTACGCCGCAATCTCGCCAGCTATGGCGACCCCGGCTTTTCGCTGTTCCTGCGCAAGGCCTTCATCAAGGCGGCGGGCTTTTCGGACGATGCGCTCGACCGGCCGATCATCGGCGTCACCAACACCTTCAGCGATTTCAACCCCTGCCACGGCAATGTGCCGCGGCTGATCGAGGCGGTGAAGCGCGGCGTCATGCTGGCCGGCGGGCTGCCTATGGAATTCCCGACCATCTCGATTCATGAGAGCTTCTCGAATCCGACCTCGATGTTCCTTCGCAACCTCATGGCGATCGACACCGAGGAGATGATCCGGGCGCAACCGATGGATTCGATCGTGCTGATCGGCGGCTGCGACAAGACCGTGCCGGCCCAGCTGATGGGCGCGGTCTCCGCCGATGTTCCGGCGATCCAGCTGATCACCGGGCCGATGCTGGTCGGCCATCACAAGGGCGAGATCCTCGGCGCCTGCACCGATTGCCGCAGGCTCTGGGGCCAGCACCGGGCCGGAACCATCGACGAGGCTGAGATCGAGGTGCTGAGCGGGCGGCTGGCGCCGACGCAGGGCACCTGCATGGTGATGGGCACGGCATCGACCATGGGCTGCCTCGTCGAGGCCATGGGCATCGCCTTGCCCGGCACCGGCTCGATCCCGGCGACCCATGCCGACCGCATCCGCGCCGCAGAGGCCAGCGGCCGCCAGGCCGTGGCGCTGGCCAAGGGCGGGCCGAAGCCGAGCGAGCTGCTGACGAAATCCGCCTTCCGCAACGCCATGGTCGTGCTGCAGGCGATCGGCGGCTCGACCAACGGGCTGGTGCACCTCGCCGCCATCGCCCGCCGGGCCGGCTTGAGCATCGACCTCGAGGAGTTCGACCGGATCGGCCGCGAAGTGCCGGTGCTGATCGACCTCAAGCCCTCCGGCGACCATTACATGGAGCATTTCCACTGGGCCGGCGGCATGCCCAAGCTGATGAAGGAGCTGCGCGCCCATCTCGACCTCGACGCGATGACGGTCTCCGGCCTGACCATCGGCGAGATCGCCGAAAGCGCCGAGGAGGTGCCGAACCAGACGATCATCCGCAGCGCCGCGGCGCCGCTGAAGCAGACCGGCGGGATGGCCGTGCTGCGCGGCAACCTCGCGCCGGGCGGCGCCGTCATCAAGCATTCCGCCGCCTCGCCGGAGCTCCTGACCCATACCGGCCGCGCCGTCGTCTTCGATTCGGTCGAGGACATGGTCAGGCGCATGGACGACCCGGCGCTCGACGTCACGGCGCAGGATGTGCTGGTCCTGCGCAATGCCGGCCCCAAGGGCGCGCCGGGAATGCCGGAAGCCGGTTATCTGCCGATCCCGAGAAAGCTCGCCCAGGCCGGGGTCAAGGATATGGTCCGCATCTCCGACGCCCGCATGAGCGGCACCGCCTTCGGCACGATCGTCCTGCACATCACGCCGGAATCGGCGGTCGGCGGCCCGCTCGGTCTCGTCCGCGACGGCGACATGATCAGCCTGGACGTGCCGGCGCGGCGCATCGAGCTGCTGGTCGACGCGGCCGAGCTGGAGCGCCGCAAGGGCGAGTTCAAGCCGCCGGCGCATCTCACCGAGCCTTCGCGCGGCTATCGCGGCCTGTACCTCACCACGGTGCTGCAGGCCGACGAGGGCTGCGATTTCGACTTCTGCTAAGCCCGATCACGTGGCCGGGACGAACCGGCCCTCGCGAAACCAACCCAAGGACAACGCCATGATGAAACGCAGCTTCCTCGGCGGCGCCGTCGCCGCCCTCGTCCTGGCCGCAGCTCCCGCGCTGGCGCAGGCCTATCCGACCAAGCCGATCACCCTCGTCGTGCCCTATGCGCCGGGCGGCGCGACCGACATCATCGGCCGGGTCATCGCCGAGGAGGTCTCGCAGACCATCGGCCAGCGCGTCGTCGTCGAGAACCGGCCGGGCGCCGCCGGCAGCGTCGGCGCAGCCGCCGTGGCCCGCTCGACCCCCGATGGCTACACCCTGCTGATGGGGGCGCTGACCAGCCATTCGATCAATATGGGCCTGCAGGCCAAGCCCGGCTTCGACCTGAAGAAGGATTTCGTGCCGGTGACGCTGGCCGGCACGGTCGGCCTCGCCCTCGTGGTGCACCCATCCGTCCAGGCCAAGACCATTCCCGAGCTGATCGCGCTCGCCAAGGCCAAGCCCGACGAATTCAACTACGCGTCCTCGGGCAATGGCTCGCCGCAACATCTGGCGGGCGAGATGTTCAACGCCCGCGCCGGCACCAAGCTCGGCCATGTGCCCTATCGCGGTTCCGGCCCGGCGATGACCGATATGATCGGCGGCCAGGTCAAGGTGATGTTCGACACCATCCCCTCCGTGCTGCAGCATGTGAACGCCGGCTCGCTGAAGGCGATCGCCACCACCGGCCGCGAGCCCTCGCCCTTCATGCCGGATTACCCGACCGCGATCTCGCAGGGCCTGGTCGATTTCGAGATCGGCTCCTGGTTCGGCGTGCTCGCGCCTGCGGGAACGCCGCAGCCGGTGCTGGACAAGCTGAACGCCGAGATCGGCAAGGCGCTGAAGAGCCCCAAGGCGCTGGACGCGATGAAGCTGCAGGGCGTCACCCCCAAGCCCGGAAGCTCGGCGGAAGCCGCCGCCCTGATCGACAGCGAGATGAAGAAGTGGAGCGAACTGATCAAGGCCACCGGCCTGAAAGCCGAATAACCCGGATCGACAGCAGGGGCCGGAGCCATGACAACGGACATCACCCGCCTCGCCATCGTCGGCTCCGGCATGATCGGCGCAAGCTGGGCGGCGCTTGCCGCCGCCCATGGGCTCGACGTGACCGCCTATGATCCGGCGGCGGAGGCGGAGCCGAAGTTCCTGGCCTATGTCGCCCGCGCCCGCGCCCAGCTGGCCGAGCTCGGCCTGTCCGGCCAAGGCGCGATCAGCTTCACCTCCGATCTTGCCGCAGCCTTGCGCGACGCCCAGTTCGTTCAGGAGAACGGCCCGGAAAACGAGGCGGTCAAGCGCGCCTTGCTGCGCGAGATCGATGCGCTCAGCCCGCCTGACGCGATCATCGCCAGCAGCACCTCGGCGCTGGTGCGCAGCGCCATCGTCGCCGATTGCGCCAATCCCGGCCGCATCATCGTCGCCCATCCGTTCAACCCGCCCCATCTCGTCCCGCTCGTCGAACTCGTCGGCGAGGACGCGGCGGCAGTCGGGCGGGCAGCTGATTATTACCGCGCGCAGGGACGCCGCCCGGTGATCATGAACAAGGAAATGCCGGGGCACATCGCCAACCGGCTGGCCTCGGCGCTGTACCAGGAGGCCTGCTATCTCGTCGAACAGGGCGTCGCCAGCGTCGCCGACATCGATGCGGCTTTGTGCAACGGGCCCGGCCTGCGCTGGGCCCTGATGGGCCCGCACATGACCTATCATCTCGGCGGCGGCGCGGGCGGCATCGAAGGCTATCTCGCCCATCTCGGCCCGAGCCAGCAGAAGCGCTGGGCCGCGCTCGGCAAGCCCACGCTCGGTCCGGAGCTGCAGAAGGCGATCATCGACGGCGTCGCCGCTGAAACGGCCGGCCGCAGCATCCCGGAGCTGGAAACCCGCCGCGACGAGGGGCTGCTGGCGCTGCTGAAGGCGCGCAAGCTGGTCAGCGAGTAGTCCGGTCTCCACACCGGCTCAGATCTCGCTGTCGAACGCCACCGCCGTCAGTTCCACCCGCACCCGCCCGGTCGCAGCCGCGGTGGCCGCCGCCACGACGCTCTCGGCAGACAGTGCCGTGATGGTCGCTGCACCCTGGAGATTGAGCGGCTGGGACGCGGCGAAACTGACGCTCGGCGTTGTGCGCATGCGCACCGGCAGCGTCAGCTCCTGGCGCACCGCGCCGCCAGTGATAGCGCCGGCACAGCCGCTCCTCCTCGACCGCGGAGCGCAGGCATCGTCCCGTCGCCTGTTGCCCCAGCTCCAGCTTGACCCGCTGGAAGCGCGCCGTCCCCGCCACGGCGGCAAGCCGCAGCGGCAGCGCTCCGCTCTCGCCCGCATCCGGCGTCAGCGTCACGCTCGCCAGCCCCTGCCCCGGCTGCAGCCGCGCGCTGCTGCCGCCGAGCGCGATCTCGAGCGCCGCGCCCGTCAGCGCCTCCACCGACAGCGTCAGCGGCATCCCGGCGAAGGACGTGAGGCCCCACAAAGAGGGCTCGACGATTTGGACGATGGCGCCGGCTGACAGCACGATCTCGAAGCCGCTCCGCGACAGCGTCGCCCCGGCCGCCCCGGCCTTCCAGCGATCGAAACCATAGGCCCCCGCCGCCAACGCCCCGCCGGCGAAGCCGCGCTGGTCGATCTGCATGTCGCCATTGATCAGCAGGTTAGGCTGCGCGCGCTCTTGCGCCCAGGGCGTGGCCGGCAGCGAGACCCGGCCCGTGCTCCGCTCGATCACCAGCGCCTCGCGCCAGGCGCCGCCATCGGCGCTGACCTTGATGTGCAGATCGTCGTCGCCCGAAAGCCCGATCTCGGCGCGGCCGGACCAGCCGGTCTGCATCAGCAGGCTCGCAGTGTCGCCCGCGCCGGCCTTGTTGAGCTTGAGCTGGTGCCCCGCCCCGGCATGATTGAACAGGCTCGCTGCGGCGGAGACGGCGAGCCGCGTCGTCGCGTCGGCGGTCGCATTCACGCCCCAGAGGCTGGCGCCGAGGCTGCTGATCGGGCTGGCGCGCCGCCATTGCGACCCGGTCCAGACATGCAGCTCCGCCTCGTCCTCGATCCAGCATTGCCAGCCCTTGCGCGGGGCGAGGAAGGTCCAGCCGCCATCCTCGAACAGAGCGATCTGGTTGCTGCGCCCGGCGAAGGCGCCCGT
>JBKBRD010000158.1:0-7333 GCA_046292405.1 Allobosea sp.
TGGCTATCGCGATGCCTGGGCGGTGGGTTTCGACCGCAAGCACACCGTCGGCGTCTGGGTCGGCCGAGCCGATAACGGCGCCGTGCCGGGGCTGGTCGGGCGGCTCGTCGCCGCGCCGATCCTGTTCGACGCCTTCGCCCGGCTGGGCATCGATCCGCGGCCCTTTCCGCGGCCCGACGACGCCATCGTCGCGAGCGTCGCGCATCTGCCGCCGCCGCGGCGGCATCTGCGCCAGGATGTGCCCAAGACCGTGGCGGCGGTCGCCAGCCCGAGCCTGAAGCTCGCCTTTCCGCCGGAGGGCGCCAGGATCGATCTCGCCGCCTCGAGCTTGGCGGGACGCAGCGAACTCAATCTGAAGGTCGTAGGCGGCGCTCCGCCCTATACATGGCTGGTCGATGGCGCACCGGTTTTGGCGCCGACGCGCCGCCGCGAGACCGCCTGGCAGCCGCCGGGCAAGGGCTTCGTCCGCATCTCCGTCATCGACGGCGCCGGCGCCAGCGAAACCGTGCAGATCCGCCTGCAATAGCGGGCAACGCCGGAGCGAAGCCCTGGGGCCGAGATCACTCGGCCGGGTGCATCTTGGGCAACGGCTTCTCGACATGCGCCGCCCGCTCCTTGCGGGCGAGATAGGTGTAGGCGACCGGCACCACATACAGCGTCAGCAACGTTCCGAAAGTCATGCCGCCGACGATCACCCAGCCGATCTGCGAGCGGCTTTCGGCGCCGGCGCCGCTCGCCAGCGCCAGCGGCACGGCGCCCAGCACCATCGCGCCCGTCGTCATCAGGATCGGGCGCAGGCGCAGCTCGGCGGCATCGACCAGCGCATCGACCATCTCCTTGCCCTCTTCACGCAGCTGGTTGGTGAATTCGAGGATCAGGATGCCGTGCTTGGTGATCAGGCCGACCAGCGTGATCAGGCCGATCTGGCTGTAGACGTTCATCGTGCCGCCGGCGAAATACAAGGCGGCCAGAGCCCCCGTCAGCGAGAGCGGCACGGAGACCATGATCACGACCGGATCGATGAAGCTCTCGAACTGCGCCGCGAGCACCAGATAGATGAAGCCCAAAGCCAGCAGGAAGACCAGCGCGATCGAGGAGCCCGACTGCTTGAACTCGCGGCTCTGGCCGGAATAGTCGATCTGCACGGTGCTCGGCAGCAGGCGCTTGGCCTCCTCCTCGAGCACGGTCAGCGCATCGCCGAGCGAATAGCCGGGCGCGGGCACGGCCGTGATCGTGGCGGAGCGCAGCTGGTTGAAGCGGATCAGCTCCTTGGGCGCGACGCCCTCCTCGACCTTGACGAGGCTGGAAAGCTGCACCGTCGCGCCGCCGCGTCCGACGAGATAGATCGATTGCAACGCCTGCGGCGTGTTGCGGTCCTCGCCGGCGACCTGGATGACGACGTCGTATTGTTCGCCGTTCATGTTGAAGCGCGTCACCTGGCGTCCGCCCAGCAGCGTCTCCATGGTGCGGCCGATGACGTCGATGTTGACGCCGAGATCGGCGGCGCGCTGCCGGTCGATCGTCACCTTGATCTGCGGCTTGTCGAGAATGAGGTTGGATTCGACGTTGGTCAGCGCCGGGTTGCCCTGCACCGCGCCGATCAGCTGGTCGACATAGTTCTTGATCTGCTCATAGGGCTCGGCCGAGCGCAGCACGAACTCGACCGGGCGCGAGCTCGCGCCGCCGCCGCCGAGCGAGGGCGGGTTGGTCGCGAACAGCCGGATGCCGGGAATCTGCGAGAGGCCGCGATTGATCTCGGCGACGATGTTCTGCTGCTTGCGCTCGCGCTGCTCCCACGGCTTCAGCCGCGCGAAGGCGATGGCCCGCGTCACGTCGGGGAAGCCGACGATGACGAGATAGCTGTCCACCTCCTGGATCTTGCTAAAATAATCCTCGATCCGCCGCGCATATTCGGCGGTGAAGGCGATGGTCGCGCCCTCGGGCGCGACGCCGATGGCGGTGATGGTGCCGCGATCCTCGACAGGCGAGAGCTCGGACCGCAGATTGGTGAAGAAGTAATAGCTGCAGCCGGCGATGCCGATGGCGAGCAGCACGATCAGCGGCCGCACCTTGAGCGCGCCGCGCAGCGAGCTGCGATAGCCCCGCGACATCCCCTCGAAACCGCGCTCGAGCAGGTTGTAGACGAAATTATGCTTCTCCGAATGCTTCAGCAGCTTGGCGCACATCATCGGCGTCAGCGTCAGCGCGACGAAGCCCGAGACCAGCACCGCGCCGGCCAGCGTCAGCGCGAATTCGATGAACAGCTTGCCGGTGCGCCCGGTCGAGAACGCCATCGGCGCATAGACGGCGACGAGCGTCAGCGTCATCGCCACCACGGCGAAGGCGATCTCCTTGATGCCGCGGACCGCCGCCGCATTCGGCTCCATGCCATCCTCGATATGGCGATGGATGTTCTCGAGCACGACGATGGCGTCGTCGACGACGAGGCCGATCGCCAGCACCATCGACAGCAGCGTCAGCGTGTTGACCGAGAACCCCAGCGCATACATCAGCGAAAAGGCGCCGATCAGCGAAACCGGGATCGTCACCAGCGGGATCAGCGTCGCGCGGAACGAGCGCAGGAAAACGAAGATGATCAGCACCACCAGAACGATGGCTTCGGCGATCGTCGTATAGACGGCCTTGATCGAGCGATCGATGAAGATCGAGGTGTCGTAGGACATGTTGAGGCGCATGCCGTCGGGCAGATCCTCGGTGATCTCCGGCAGCGCGGCGCGAATGCCGGCGGAAACCTCGAGCGGATTGGCCGTCGCCTGCTTGACGATGCCGATCGTCACCGAAGGCTGGCCGCTGAACCAGGCCGCGTTGCGCTCCGCCAGCGCCCCGAGCTCGACCCGCGCGACGTCGCGGAGCTTGATCGCGAAGCCGTTGGCGTCCTTGATCACGATCTGCTGGAACTGCTCGGGCGTCGTCAGCCCGGTCTGCGACAGCACCGTGAATTCGCGGTTGTTGCTCTCGATGCGGCCCGAGGGGATCTCGACGTTCTGGGCGCGGACCGCGGCCTCGATCTCCTGCACGGTGATGTTGTAGGCCGACATGCGGGCGCGATCGAGCCAGACGCGCATGGCGTAGCGGCGCTCGCCGCGGATCTGGACTTCCGCCACGCCAGTGATGTTCTGGACCCGGTCGGTGATGAACCGATCGGCGAAATCGGTCAGCTCGAGCGGGTTGTGCCGCGAGCTGGTCAGCGACATGAAGATGATCGGCTGCGCGTCGGCCTCGACCTTGGCGATGATCGGCTCGTCGATCTCGCTCGGCATGCGGCCGCGCACGCGGCTGGCGCGGTCGCGCACGTCGGACGCCGCGACGTCGGGGTCGACATCGGGCCGGAAGCGCACGGTGATGTTGGAGCTTTCCTGACGGCTGGTCGAGGTGATGATCTCGATGCCCTCGATGCCGGCGATCGAGTTTTCCAGGATCTGCGTGACCTGCGTCTCGATGATCTCGGCGCTGGCGCCGGTATAGGTGGTGCGCACCGAGACGGTCGGCTCGTCGATATTGGGGTATTCGCGCACGGTGAGGCGCGTATACGAGACCGCGCCGATCAGCACGACGAGCAGGCTGAGGACGGTCGAAAGGACCGGCCTGCGGACGAAGAGCTCGAACAGGCTCATCGCAGCGCGCTCGTCTGCACGGGCTTCTCCTTGATGGCGACAGTGGCGCCGTCGCGCAGCCGCATCTGGCCGGCGGTGACGATCTGCATCGCGGGCGTCACCCCCTTGACGATCTCGACCTTGCCCGGCAGCCGCTTGCCGATCTCGACGGGCACCCGCTTCGCCTTGCCGTTCTCGACGATGTAGATCATCTTGCCGACGCCGTCGGGCATCACAGCCGTCTCGGGCACCACCATCGCATTGTCGCGCTGGTCGACCTGGATGACGATGCGCGCGAACAGGCCCGGCTTCAGCATCAGATCGGCGTTGGGAACGGTGGCGCGCAGCCGGATGGCGCGGCCGTTGATGTCGACCACGGGGTCGATCGCGAAGATGCGGCCCTCGAATTCACGGCCGGCGACGGCGTCGACCTTGAGCGCGACCGACTGTCCGACCTTGACCCGCGACAGAAAGATCTCGGGAACGCGGAAATCGACCTTGATCGGATCGATATTGGTCAGGGTGATCAGCGTCTTGCCGACCGAAACGAAGTCGCCGACGCTGACCGAGCGCAGGCCGACCACCCCGTCGAAGGGGGCGCTGATCGTCGACTGCGCCAGCTTGGCCTGCGACAGCTGCACCCGCGCCTCCGCCGAAGCGAGCTTGGCGGTGGCCTCGTCGAGCGCGACCTGGGTGCCGACGCCGCGCTGGCTGAGCGAGCGGTTGCGCTCGAAGGTGTCGCGGGCGAGGCTGAGATCGGCCTGGAGCTGCTTCAGCTCGGCGTCGAGGATGGCGGTGTCGAGCTTGACCAGCGGCTGGCCCTTGCGCACGCGCTCGCCCTCCTTGAAGCCCAGCGCGACGACGCGCCCGGCAATCTCGGGAGCGATCACCACGGATTCGTCGGCCGCCAGCGTGCCCAGCGCCTCGACCTCCTCGTTGACGGTCATGATCTCGACCTTGCCGACCTCGATCGGCACGCCGCCGCGCTGCGCCGGAGCTGTGTTGGCGCGCGCCGGCTGGGCGCCCTGCTTCTGGTAGACGCCATAGGCATAGTAGCCGCCGCCAGCGAGGCCGAGAATGACCAAGAGGAAGAGAAACCGCTTCATCGGGCTGGACGCTCCGCTTTCGCAACACTAAATTGGACTGGACGGTCCAGTTTGATAGAATTTCATATGGGCGGAAGCATGGCTGAATCAACCTCCCACACGCAGATGTCAGCAAGCCGGAACGAGGCCGAGACGCTGCTTGAGACTCCTAATGCAAAACGCCTGCCGTCGGATAGGCCCCGCCCGGCGAAACAACGCGCCATACTGAAGGCGGCGGCCGCGGTTTTCCTGGCGGAAGGCTATGAGCGGGCCAGCCTCGACCAGATCGCCCAACAGGCCGGCGTGTCCAAGCAGACGATCTACAGCCACTTCGCCGACAAGCAGGATCTGTTCAAGGCGATCTGTACGGAGCTGACGGAAAAGCTGACGATTCCGCTGCGCCGCGCCTCGCCGCGCGCGACGATGTTGAGCGACCGGCTGGCGCAGCTCGGCGAGGACGTGCTGGCGATGATGTGCGACCCGGCCTCGCTCGAGCTGCATCGCCTGCTGCTGAACGCGGTGACGCGCTTCCCCGAGCTCGGCGAGACCGCCTATCAGGCCGGCGCCAACCGCATGCTCGACGACCTGTCAGCGCTCCTGCTCGAACGTTCACGAGTTGGTGATGGCCTGCCCGCCACGCTCGACGCGGCGCGAGCCCGGCGCCTGGCGGAACAGTTCATCGGCATGCTCGGCGGCTTTCACCAGCGGCGCGCCCTGCTCGGCGTCACGCCGATGAGCGACGGCGAGCGGCGGATCTATATCCGTGAATGCGTCGAGCTGATCCTGCAGTCGGTGTGAAGCCGGCAAGTCGTCAACACGCTGTCACATGCATGTCACCGCCCTGTCATCCAGCGCTTCTAGCGCTTCCGCCATGACGTGAGCGCTCTCGGCCCGCCGCCGGCTGGTCGGAGATCTCGCGCACTTCGCAGGCGGGATCGACCTCATGCTTCGCATCGAAGGCCTGACCAAGCGCTTCGGCGACAAGCCAGCCGTGGACAACGTCACTCTCTCAGTGCCCAAGGGCGAGATGGTCGGCGTGATCGGCCGCTCGGGCGCCGGCAAATCGACGCTACTGCGGATGATCAACCGGCTCGCCGACGCCAGCGAGGGCCGCATCGTCTCGGGCGAGCGCGACGTGACGCGGCTTAAGGGCGCCAGCCTGCGCGCCTGGCGCCGCGACACAGCGATGATCTTCCAGCAATTCAATCTGGTCGGCCGTCTCGACGTTCTGACCAACGTCCTGCTCGGCCGCCTCAACCATCGTTCGCCGGCGCTGACGCTGGTCAAGAGCTTCTCGCAGGACGACAAGATCCGCGCCATCGCGGCGCTGGAGCGGCTCGACATGGGTCCCTATCTCGCCCAGCGCGCCGAGACCCTGTCGGGCGGGCAGCAGCAGCGCGTCGCCATCGCCCGCGCGCTCGTTCAGGAGCCGAGCATCATCCTGGCCGATGAGCCGATCGCCTCGCTCGCTGTTCCGCATCAATCGCGAGGACGGCATCACCGTCATCTGCAATCTCCATCATCTCGATATCGCGACCAAATATTGCGACCGGCTGATCGGCATGGCCGCCGGCAAGGTCGTCTTCGACGGCCCTCCCCATGAGCTCACCGGCGAAGTCGCGGCCGAACTCTACGGTCTCGAAGCCAAGGACGCCGGCGCCGACGCGCTGCAGCAGTTGCAGACCATCGCCAGCGAAGAAGCGCAGCGCCTCAAGCAGAACGTCGCCTGAGACGCCTGGAATTTCCGCCTGCGCTGAACCGACCCTCAAACCACCAACTGGAGCTCATCCATGCTGACCCGCCGCAACGCCTTCACGCTCGCCGCCGCAGGCCTCGCCGCCTCGTTCGCCGCGCCTGCCTTCGCCCAGGATTGGAAAGCCAAATATCCTGAGTTGATCTTCGCCATTATCCCGGCCGAGAACGCCTCGGGCGTGGTCGAGCGCTACACCCCCTTCGTCAACTATCTCTCGAAGGAACTCGGCACGAAGGTGACGCTGCGCATCGCCAACGACTACGCCGCCCTGATCGAGGGCCAGCGCGCCGGCAACATCCATATCGGCATGTATGGCCCCTCCTCCTTCGCCCGCGCGCTGATGACCGGCGCCAAGATCGACGCTTTCGCCATTGAGACTAATATCGACGGCACCAAGGGCTATTACTCGGTCTTCTACGTGAAGAAGGACTCGCCCTATCAGAAGATCGAGGACCTCAAGGGCAAGAATCTCGGCCTGGTCGACCCCAACTCGACCTCCGGCAACAATGTGCCGCGCTTCGTGCTCGACGGCATGAAGATCGACCCCGAAACCTTCTTCTCCAAGGTCGTCTATACCGGCAGCCATGAGAACGCGGTCATCGCACTCGGCCAGGGCACGGTCGATGTCGCCGCCAATTGGTGGAATGACGAACAGGAATCCAACCTGCTGCGCATGGCCCGCAAGAACATGGTCAAGGCCGATGATTTCCGCATCATCTACAAATCCGCCCAGATCGTGAATTCGCCGATGGCCTATCTCACCGAGCTGCCGACCGAGCTGAAGGCCAAGATCCGCGACGCGGTGCTGAACCTCGCCACCAAGGACAAGGTCGCCTTCGACAAGATCTATGAAGGCAAGCAGGGCCCGCTCGTCGCAATCG
>JBKBRD010000159.1:0-7306 GCA_046292405.1 Allobosea sp.
GTGATCACGCCGATGATCTCGTTCAAGGCGACATCGGAGGTGCCTTCCGGCACCACGATCCTGGCCAGGATGCCTTCATCGACCGCCTCGACCTCCATGGTCGCCTTGTCGGTCTCGATCTCGGCGATGATGTCGCCGGACTTGATCGTATCGCCTTCCTTCTTCAGCCATTTGGCGAGATTGCCCTTCTCCATGGTTGGAGAAAGCGCGGGCATCAGGATGTTGGTGGCCATCGATCAACCCTCTCAGCGATAGCAGACGGCCTTGGCCGCCTGGATGACTTCGCCGATATTCGGCAGGGCGAGCTTTTCGAGATTGGCCGCATAGGGCATCGGCACATCCTTGCCGGTGACGCGGGCGACAGGCGCATCGAGATAATCGAAGGCCGCCTCCATGATGCGCATGCCGATTTCGGCGGTGACGCCCGATTGCGGGAAACCCTCCTCGACCGCAACGCAGCGATGCGTCTTCTGCACCGAGGCGATCACCGTCTCGATGTCCATCGGCCGGATCGTCCTGAGATCGATCACCTCGGCCTCGATCCCCTCCTTGGCCAGCGCTTCGGCGGCGCCGAGCGCATAGGTCATGCCGATGCCAAAGGAAACGATGGTCACGTCCTTGCCGGGACGCGCCACCTTGGCCTTGCCGATCGGCACCAGGAAATCATCGCCCTTGGGCACGTCGAAAGAGCGGCCGTACAGAATCTCGTTCTCGAGGAAGATGATCGGGTTGGGGTCGCGGATCGCGCTCTTCAGCAGACCCTTCGCATCGGCGGCGCTGTAGGGCATCACCACCTTCAGCCCCGGCACGTTCGAATACCAGGCGGCGTAGTCATGGCTGTGCTGGGCGCCGACGCGGGCGGCCGCGCCATTGGGGCCGCGAAACACGATCGGGCAGCCCATCTGCCCGCCGGACATGTAGAGCGTCTTGGCGGCGGAGTTGATGATCTGGTCGATCGCCTGCATGGCGAAGTTGAAGGTCATGAACTCGACGATCGGCCGCAGGCCGGTCAGAGCGGCGCCGACGCCGATGCCGGCGAAGCCATGCTCGGTGATCGGCGTGTCGATCACGCGCTTGGGGCCGAATTCCTGCAGCAGCCCCTGGGTGACCTTGTAGGCGCCCTGATACTCCGCGACCTCCTCGCCCATGACGAAGACGTCGCCGTCGCGGCGCATCTCCTCGGCCATCGCGTCGCGCAGGGCCTCCCGCACCGTCATCGAGACGATCTCTGCGCCAGCCGGGAACTCCGACGACGCGTCGTAGCTCTTGGCCGTGGCTGGCGGATTGGCGACGGCCGACTCGGCCTTGGGCGCGGCCGCGATCTGCGGAGCCTCTCCCGTTGCGGCAGGGGGAGCGGATTCCGCGATCTTCGGATCGCTCGCGGGTTTCGCGGCGCCGCCGCTGGCAGCCGCCTTCGCATCCTCCCCCTCGGCGGCGATAATGCCGATCGGCGTGTTGACAGCGACGTTCTCGGTGCCGTCGGCGATCAGGATCTTGGCCAGGATGCCTTCATCCACGGCCTCGACCTCCATGGTCGCCTTGTCGGTTTCGATTTCGGCGATGATGTCGCCGGCCTTGACCGTATCGCCTTCGGCTTTCAGCCATTTGGCGAGCTTGCCCTGCTCCATGGTCGGAGACAGCGCTGGCATGAGAATGTCGATCGGCATGAACGCACCCGGATGTGAACGAAGGATCTGAGGCTGGCTTCAGGCGGCAGGGCTCAGCCCTGCGCCGGCTCCAGCAGGATGTCGGTGAAGAGCTCGGACACATCCGGCTCCGGGTCATGCGTCGCGAATTCGGCGGCGTCGTTGACGATCTCGCGCACCTTGGCGTCGATCGCCTTGAGCTCGTCCTCGCCGACCTTGAAGTCGCGGGTGAGGCGTCCCCTCACCTGCTCGATCGGGTCGTGCTCCTCGCGCATGCGCTGGACCTCGTCCTTGGAGCGGTATTTAGCCGGGTCCGACATCGAATGGCCGCGATAGCGATAGGTCTGCATCTCCAGGATGTAGGGGCCCTTGCCCGAGCGGGCATGCTCGATGGCGCGCTCGGCGGCGGCGCGCACGGCGCGCACATCCATGCCGTCGACCTGCTCGCCGGGAATGCCGAAGGACAGGCCGCGCTTGGAGAAGTCGGTCTGCGCCGAGGCGCGGCTGACCGAGGTGCCCATGGCGTAGCGGTTGTTCTCGATCACGAAGACAACCGGCAGCTTCCAGAGCTGGGCCATGTTGAAGCTCTCATAGACCTGGCCCTGATTGGCGGCGCCATCGCCGAAATAGGCCATCGAGACCCGGCCATCCTCGCGATACCAGTTGGCGAAGCCGAGCCCGGCGCCAAGCGAAACCTGGGCGCCGACGATGCCGTGGCCGCCATAGAAATTCTTCTCGCGGGAGAACATGTGCATCGACCCGCCCTTGCCGCGGGAGTAGCCGCCGCGGCGTCCGGTCAACTCCGCCATCACGCCGCGCGATTCCATGCCGCAGGCCAGCATGTGGCCGTGGTCGCGATAGCCGGTGATGACCTGGTCGCCTTCCTTGCTCGCCATCTGCATGCCGATGACGACCGCCTCCTGGCCGATATAGAGATGGCAGAAGCCGCCGATCAGCCCCATGCCGTACATCTGGCCGGCCTTCTCCTCGAAGCGGCGGATCAGCAGCATTTCGCGGTAGGCGTGCAGCTCCTCTTCCTTGCTGAAGCTCGGCATGTTGCTGAGAGCGCCGGCCTTGTCGGCCTTGCCCGGGCCTGGCTTCGCCGCGGATTTGGCGGGAGCGGGGGTTTTCGTCTTGCGCGCGGCAACGGCCATCGGCGATCCTCCAAAGAACTTCGCCTTTGGTTGTAGAGGATCGCAAAAGCCTTGGCGAGGGAGTGATCTCGCACTGCAGCATCGCTTAACCGGCTGACGAGATTACCGAATTCGAGATTAACTCGATTCCAGTTAATCGATCTGTTCGAGACTATTTCTGAAGCTCAGCGCCCCATGATCACCACATCGTTCTTGTGCAAGCGGCCCAGTGCAGCGCGCGCATTCTCGTCCAGCAAATCACGATCGACCGCATCGTCGCGCACGAGGGCGAGCCGCTGTTCCCAGACAGAGCGCTCCGCAGCCAATTCGGCAAGCTCGCCATGCAGTTCGCGGATCGTCTCTTTCAGTGTGTCGCGAGCCGCGAGGCCACGCGCGCCATGCTGGGCATGAAACATGAAATAGCTGACCGCGGCGCCCGACACGAGGTAGAGCGCGAGGGTGATCAGGATGGAGCGGATGCCGCGGCGAATGACCATGGCGAGAGGCTAGGACGATGTGGTTTCCGACCGGTTAACGGGCCGGGACGGAAAACTGGGCATCCTCCGAAACGGGCGGCGCAGCGCCGCTGGCCACGGCCGCCAGATCGGCCTCGATGCGTCGCGCGGTCGGCAGCCTGTAGTGCACCGCGTCCCAGAAATTCTCGTCTGGCCGGGTCAACGTCGACGGAAAGGCGTAATCGACCAGCGCCATCCCGCGTTTATCAGCGATGGCGGCGATCTGGGCCTTGCACGCCGCGAAGCGCTGCCAGCCTGTCGAGCCCTGCCGGGGATACTGCCCGGCGTGGATCGGCGGAAGAACGATGATTCCCGGCGTCCCAGCCGGAAAGCTGGCGACGGCCTGGTCTAACCACGCCAGCGCCGGGAACCGCCAGCTCGCGCGCAAGGCGGCGTCGACCGCATCGGGCGGCGTGACCGGCGTCATATCGGGAGGGGCGCCGCCATGGGCGGCGTAGATATGCGCCCTGGCTCGGGCGAGATCGTAAAGGGTTTCCGGCGGCGTGAAGACCTCGTAGCCGTCGCCGCGGATCCGCTCTGGCATCAGGCCGAGCCGATGGGCGAAAAGCCGGCCGGCGATCTCCAGCGTGGTGAAACTCAGCTGGCGCGGCGCGTCGAGCAGCGAAGGGCTGCCGTAAAGCCAGGGCGGAAAGGGACGCGGCGTCAGGCGCTTGGCGGGTTCGGTGGCGTCGGCGTCGCACCAGAATGTGTCGATGCCCCAGATGATGGCGCGCGGCGCGCCGACCTGTCGGCGGAACAGCGTGACGATCTGAACCTGCTCCCAGGGCGTCGCGGCGTTCATGGCGAGATTGACGAAGCGCCCGCCGATTCCCCGCGACAGGTTCTGCGGATCGAGCAGACGCAGCGTCGAGGTGCCGAACACGGCGGCGTCGAAGGCGCCGGAGCGCACCAGCTGCGGATACATGTAGCGCTGGTTGATATCCATCAGCGGCCGGGCGGGTGTCCCGGCGCTCACGCGCAAACCGAAAGGGTCGAGAATCACGACGAAGCCGAGGGCGAGCGCGGCGGAAGCGACAGCGGTCACGACGAAGCTGACGGTCCAGCGCAGCCACGCCCTCGCTGATCCTGACGTTCCCGACGTTGCAGCGGCGTCAGACATGGCACGCCGGCCCGCCGCGGCCCCGGCCGACCGCGCCCGGCTCGGCAGCTTCAATGCCCGATCTCATCATGGGCGCGCTTCTGCCACAGGCTGTTGCGACGAACAATGTTGACCCGCGCGCGACGCCTGCCTATGTCAGCGCACCGGTGAGGGCGGGTAGCTCAGTGGTAGAGCACGTGACTTTTAATCATGTGGTCGAGGGTTCGATCCCCTCCCCGCTCACCAGCCCCGCCAGACGGACACCCGCTCGGTAGATCCCGCAGAGGCTGAAACCAGCGCGGCGCAGAACTCTCGATCGCGGCAGAGCGGGCGGATCGACCGGCTCGAGCGCGCAGAATTCCCATAGGGCGGTTGAAACAAATGGGCTTCTCGCCCGTTCTCCCTGCAAGCCGCACCGAGCGGTCTGCTTGAGGAGAACACGAACATGATGAAGCGTCGCATCGCATTCACGACCGTCGGCTGCGCCATGCTGGCCGCCACCGCCATCGCTCAGACGACCGCCCCTTCCGCGCCCGCGCCTGCCCCGGCGGCTCCGGCCGCGACCGCTCCGGCAGCGACCGCTCCGGCCACGAGCACCCTCGCCACCCAGAACCAGGCGATGCAGGGTCATTGGCGCGCTTCGAAGCTGATGGGCGTCGACATCTACGGCCCCGACAATGAGAAGGTCGGCGACGTCACCGAAGTCCTCGTGGACAAGACCGGCAAGATCACAGCCGTCACCGTCGGCGTCGGCGGGTTCCTCGGCATCGGCGCCAAGGACGTTGCCGTCAAGTTCGAGGAAGTGACATGGAGCATGGAGCCGATGGCTTCGACCGCCACTGGCACGACCGCGACCGGCACGACCGCGACCAGCACCTCTGCGACCGGGACCTCTGCGACCGGGACCGCCGCGACTGCGCCGCGCACCACCACCGGCACGGCAGCCTCGCGCGCCGACCAGATGTATCCCGATCATGGCAAGATCAACATGACCAAGGATCAGCTCAAGGCGGCCCCGGCGGTCACCTACTCCAACTCCTGATCTCCCGATCGCCCCAGCTTGTCTGACGCGTGACGCTGCGCCCGCCTTCTTCGGAAGGCGGGCGTTTCGCTATGAAAAGGATTCCAACGCGCTCAGCCTTCCCAGCTCTTCCGGCAGATCGTCGGCGATCAGCCCGCGTCCCAACGCCTCTCCGGCTTTTCCGTGCAGCCAGACAGCAGCGCAGGCGGCCTCGAACGCCGGCATGCCCTGCGCCATCAGCCCGGCGACTGCCCCGCCCAACACATCCCCCGAACCTGCGCTGGCAAGCGCCGCGCAACCGGTGGCGTTGATGGCGGCGCGCCCGTCGGGCGCCGCGATCACGGTGTCGGGGCCTTTCAGCACGATGACGACCTCCAGCGCTGCGGCGGCGCGGCGGGCCATCTCGAGCTTGGAGGGAGCCTCGGCGATCAAGGGTTGCCCGGCGAAGAGCCGATGGAACTCACCCTCATGCGGCGTCAGCACGCAAGGCGCCTGGCGCTCGCGCATCGATGACGCGCCATCGGGCCATCGCGCGAGCAGAGTCAGCGCGTCGGCGTCCAGCACCAGCGCAATCGGGGCGCGCAACAAGGCGCGCAATCCAGCCTCGGCCTCGGCGTCGAGCCCTAGCGCCGGGCCTGCCAGCGCCACGCCCAACCTGCCATCCGCGACAAGCGCAGATAGGGCCTGCGCATCGGCGAGCCCGCGCTGCATCAGCGCGTCCGGCCCCCGCGCAGCGTGAGCGGCAAGGGCCTCGGGCCGGCAGGCGATCGTCACCAGCCCGGCCCCGATCCGCAGCGCAGCCCTTGCGGCGAGCCTGGGCGCGCCGACGCCCTGCAGGCCGCCGGCCAGGACGAGCACCGCGCCGCGCCGGTATTTATGCGTATCGCGCGCAAGCCGCGGCCAGAACATCTGCCAAAGCGGCGGTCCGTTGACGAAGGCGCTCGGTTGCAGGCGTCCCGCGCAGAAGACGCGTTCAGCCGCAATCCCGATATCGGCTGTCGTCACCAGCCCGCACAGGGCGCGGCCGGGGAACAGCAGATGACCCGGCTTCATCCGGAAAAACGTGACGGTCTCGACGGCGCGGATCACTTCGCCGTCATAGCGCCCGCTATCCCCCGACAAGCCGCTCGGCACATCCACGGCGACAACCGGCCGGCCGGAGGCGTTGATCGCCGCGACCGCGGCGGCGGCCTCGCCATCGAGCTTCCGGCTCAGCCCGGCGCCGAACAGCGCATCGACGATGATGTCATGCGCAGCGGCCGCAACCTCGCTCGGCTTCGCGACCGGACCCGTCCAGCGCGCGGCGGCGGCGCCGGCATCGCCCGACAGGGTGGCCAGTTCCCCAAGCAGCGCCACGGTGACGCGGCAGCCCCGCTCCTGCAGCAGACGCGCCGCCACGAAGCCGTCGCCGCCATTGTTGCCGGGGCCGCACAAGACCAGGACGGATTGGCCCGGACGCGCCCGCCGGCTGACCGCGTCGGCAACGGCGCGGCCGGCCCGTTCCATCAGGCGCTCGCCGCTGAGACCGCCGGCTATCGTAAGCCGGTCAGCCTCGGCCATCTCGGCGACGGTCAGAAGGAAGGCGTCTGAAACTGGGCAGGTCATGAGGCCGGGATCATCGGAAACTGCGCTGCTCAGCGCAAGGGCGTCGTACCCCGCTCAAAATGCTCTATAAATAGGCAGAAGCATATTTTATGTGCTGATTTCTGCCTCATGATCGGGCTGCCGTCCGCCCTGTTGCGCATGGCGAGCCGATTGCGCCGATGCTATGAGCAATGACGGCAGGTGCGCGCCAGCGACCAGCCGCGCCGGCGCTCTAGAAGGGCGCCCGTGCGGACGGCTGCATGGCGGGCGCACCGCATGCGGGGGCGAGCATCCCCGCCGAGATGGCA
>JBKBRD010000160.1:0-7246 GCA_046292405.1 Allobosea sp.
CGCCCGCAGAGTTCGCGGAATGCTGCGCGCTGGCCTTCCGCTACGATCGCAAGATCCTGATCGAGGAATCGGTGCCCGGCGTGCGCGAGATCGAATGTTCGGTGCTGGAGGATGCTCAGGGCCTGTTGCGCGCCTCCGAACTCGGCGAAATCGTGCCGCACGGCAAGCATGGCTTCTACTCCTATGCGGCGAAATACACCGATGCGGACGGCGCCGCCCTGATGATCCCGGCGCGGCTGTCGCCCGAGCTGACCGAGACCTTCAAGGCGCTGGCGATCAAGACCTTCCAGGCGCTGTGCTGCGAGGGCCTGGCGCGGATCGACTTTTTTCTCAGCGGCGAGACGATCCTCGTCAACGAGGCCAACACCCTGCCGGGCTTCACCAATATCAGCATGTACCCCAAGCTCTGGGAGGCCAGCGGCCTGCCGCAGAGCGCGTTGATGGATGTGCTGATCGGCCACGCGCTGGCGCGCCACAAGCGCTCGGCGGCGGTGTCGGTGCTTCGATAGCGCACGGCATGTTTTGGCCCTCATCGGGTGGGGCTGGCTCAGCGGGCGAGTAGCAGCCTGTTGCCCCAGGGATCGGCGATCTCCGGGCCCTGGGCGCCGTCCTGGCCTCCCGCCGCCAGGATTCGCGCGCGCAGGGCGGCGAATTCCGCCTCGTCGCGCGCCGCCAGCGCGAAACGATCGAGCCCCGCCTCGCCCGGTTGGCGCGGCCCCGCCCCGCGGCTGTTCCAGACATTGGCCGCGATGTGATGGTGGTAGCCGCCGCTCGCCATGAAGCTCGCGCCGGGATAGCGGACCATCAGCGCGAAGCCGAGCAGACCGACATAGAAGGCCTCAGCGGCGGCGATGTCGCCGACGCGCAGATGGATATGGCCCATGCGCGTCCCAGCCGGCATGCCGGCATAGGCGACGCCGTCCGCCTCCGCCAGCAAGGCCTGCAGATCGAGCCGGTCGGTCGCCATCCTGATCGCGCCGTCGCGCATCGGCCACTGCTCCCGCGCGCGGTCGCGATAGATCTCGATGCCGTTGCCTTCGGGATCGGAGAGATACAGCGCCTCGCTGACCAGATGATCGGAGGCCCCTTCCAGCGCGATGCGGCTCTTGGCGGCATGGGCCAGCCAGTTCGCCAAAGCGGCGCGCGAGGGCAGCAGCAGGGCGAGATGAAACAATCCGGCCTGCGACGCAGGTCGGGTCGCGCCGGCCAGCAGCCTGACGAGGCCGACCCCGTCGACGCCGAGCGTGACCTGCTCCGGCGTGTGCTCCAACACCGCCAGGCCGACGCCATCGTGGTAAAAGCCCGTCATCGTCGGGAGGTCGCGAACGCGCAGATCGACCGCGCCGATATGAACCGGCGCGTCATGCGCTTCGAGCCGGACGGGCTCGCCGCGGCTGGCGGAATGGGTGCGCTCGGCTGCGAGCATGGCGGCCTCCTTGAACGGCGTCGCGCCGCAGGCCCGAACATGGCGACGCCGGCGGCGGATGTCGTCCCCCGCGCCGGCAAAGGCGCGCTTGCACGCCCGCAACCGGCTTGGGTTCAGCCGAGATTGGGACGGTCTATGGCGAAATGGCGGAACCAGTCGCGCTCCTCGCCGACGACCAGCGCGCCCAGCAGGCGCGAGGCCAGGAAGCTGAAGGTGATGCCGTTGCCGCCATAGCCATAGGCCGCGAGCATGCGCGGCTGGCCGGGCACGCGGCCGATCAGCGGCAGGCCGTCGCTGGTCTTGCCGAAGGCCCCGGACCAATGATGGCTGATGCGGGCCTCGGCTTTCGGGAGCAGCGCCTGCAGCTTGGCGCGCAGGGCGGTGGCCTTGGCCTCCGCCAGCGCCTCGCGCCGCGCCGGATCGTCCTCCTCCTCATCCTCGCCGCCGAAGACGATGCGGCCCTCGGCCGTGGTGCGGCAGTAGATGTAGTCGTCGGAGGCCTCCCAAACCAGCGCGCGGCCGGGCCAGAGCGTCTCGGGCGCCTGCGGCACGGTGGCGATCGCCCAGCTCGAGGCGATCTGGTGCAGATCGCTGTGCACGCAGTCGGGCATGACATAGCCGGTCGCCAGCACGACATGGTCGGCCTCGACGACATGGCCGCTGGCCAGGACGACAGCGGCCGATTGCGCCGTGCCGTCGAAGCTCACCGCCTCGTCGCGATACAGGCGCGCGCCGCGCGCGGCCGCGACCGAGAGCAGCGCATGGCAGAGGCTGAGCGGATCGGCCTCAGCCGAACCGGGCGAGACGATCGCCGCCGCGCGGTCGAAGCCGAAGCGCGAGAGCAGGGTCGGATGGTCGAGCAGCGTGCCCGGAAGGCCGGCGCGGTGGCGTAACTCGCACTCTTCCTGCAGTTCGCGCCAGCCGACCTCTCCGGCCGCGAGATAGACGGTGTCGCGCGGCAGGAAATTGCAGGGCAGGGCGAGCTCCCCTGCCAGGCCGATCAGCCCCGCCACCGCGCTGAAGCTGCGGCGATAGACATCGGCCGCAGCCTCGAAGCCGTAGAGCCCCACCAGACGGCGCAGCGGCAGGTCGATCTCCCATTGCAGCATGGCGGTGCTGGCCGAGGTGCTGCCGAAGCCTTCGCGCTCGCGGTCGATCAGCACGACATCGCGCCCGAGCGAGGTGAGATGCTCGGCCACCATCGCCCCGGTGATGCCGCTGCCGACGATGGCGATCTCGCAGCGCAGATCGCGCGCGAGCGTCTCGCCGACCGGCCGCGCCAGGCCCGGCAGCCAGGGGTGCCTGCCGCTGCGCAGATCGGCATGGCGGGTGGTTTGCGGGTCGAGCATCGGGTCACTCCTCGGCGACGGGCGGGCCGAGCGTGTCGGCCATGGTGGCGCCGCGCAGGCCCATCGGCTTCGGCCGGCCGATGGTCGAGTCGCGGGCGGTCTGATGCTCGAGCTCGGCGTTGAACTCGGCCCCGGCGAGCACGATCATCGCCGAGAGCCAAAGCCAGGTCATGAACACCACGACGGTGGCGAGCGAGCCATAGGTGGCGGTGTAGTTGCCGAGCGTGCTGACATAGAGCGAGAACGCCCAGGAGGCCGCGCCCCACAGCAGCGCCGCCGCAACGGCGCCCGGCAGCACCCAGGAGAACCGCGCCGGGTGGCGGCTGGGGCCGATCCAGTAGAGCGTCGCGATCGACATCACCGCGACGAGGAAGAAGGCCGGCCAGCGGACGAGGCGCACAAAGCGCTCCAGATCGAACTGGAACGGAAACAGCGCCGTGATCACCGGCACGCTGGCGATCACGATGAGCGCGATCATCAGCAGCACGACGCCGCTGATCGTCGTCAGCAGCGAGACGAGGTTCAACCGGATGAAACTGCGCTTCTCGCTTTCGCGATAGATGATGTTGAGCGCGTCGAAGATCGCCTTTACGGCGGCATTGGCGCTCCAGGCCGCGACGAGGAAGCTGAGGATGAAGGTCCAGGACAGGGCTGAGCCGGTCTGCAGGGCGAGCCGCATCGCCTGTTCGTGTATCAGGTCGCGCGCCGCCTGCGGAAACACCGTCGTCAGCCCGTCGAGCTGGGCCGCGATGGTCGAGGGGTCGGTGAAATAGCGGTAGACGGTGACGAAGAGCGAGAGCGCCGGGACCATCGACAGCAGGGTGAAGAAGGCGACGGCGCCGGCCAGCGACATCAGCCGGTTCTCGATGACGTTGTCCGTGAACCGGAGCATCACGTCCTTCCAGCCCAGCCATGGCATGTCGAGCGGCGAACTGGCGGTGCGGCCGCGCGCGGCGTCGCGCTCCGACCGGCTGACATGATGGGTGATTCGCTCGAGCACATAGCCGAAGGCGACGGCGAGCCCGGCCGCCCCCGTCACGCGTTTCAGGAATGAGGGAAGCTTCGCCTCTGACATAAACCCATCGCCTCCGCCGCTGTCGGCGGCAGCCTGCCAGCAACGGCAGCCCGCAACAAATGTTCCTGGGCCGGGCCGAAGGCCGCTTCGTTTAGCCGTTTGTTAACCTTAACGCTTTCATATGATCACAGACCGACGCGTGTGACGAACGCGCGGGAGGGCTCAGCCGATCCGCGTCGACAGATCGCTGTCGCGGCGCCGGACCAGGGCCTCCGATTTCGTCTGAGAGTAGAGATCGCGATGAAAACGCATCTGAGAGCCGCGTTGACCTGCCTCCTGATTATGGGCGGCGCCGCCGCGTCGGCGGCCGATCTGCCTTCAGGCAAGTACCTGCCGAGGGCCCCGGCTCTGCCGGCCTTCTACAACTGGACCGGCTTCTACGCCGGCGTCCAGATCGGCCATTCCTGGGGCCAGGACACGACCAAGGAGTTCTTCACGGCCGGGCGCGTTCCGGTCCGCTCCGACTATGTCTACGACTACAGCGCCGACAGCCTGATCGGCGGCGGCCATCTCGGCTTCAACTACCAGATGGGCTCGCTCGTGCTCGGCGTCGAAGGCGATCTCGAGGCGAGCAACGCCAGCGGCGGCTTCAACGACGCCGGCGGACGCCCCGGCCCGATCATCGATCCCGGCGGAATCGTCCGCGTCAAGCAGGACTGGCAGGGCTCGGTGCGCGCCCGCATCGGCTACGCCTTCGACCGGTTCATGATCTATGGTTCGGCCGGCGTCAGCTTCTCGCACTTCGAGTACAGCTATTTCAACCCGTTCCCGCTGGTTCGCGCCGGCGAGGGCGACAAGTTCTCGCGCACCGGCTTCACCGTCGGCGGCGGCGCCAACTACGCCATCACCGACAACGTCATCCTCGGCCTCGATTACCGCTACACCGATTACGGCAGCTTCGACTATGTCGCCCGCAGCGCCTTCCTGGGGCTGACGGCCGAGCAGAACCCGCGCACCCATGCGGTGCGCGCCAGCGTCGCCTACAAGTTCTGACGCAAGCGCCCTCGTTACCGGCGCCCCACCTCACGCCCGGCTTCGGCCTGGCTGAGGCGGGGCGTCGTCGTTTTTTCCGGCGCCCACAGCCCGCAGGCGATGCGTCAGAAGCCCGTGCGCTGCCGGATCGCCGCGGCCAGCGTGCCGTCGTCGAGATAGTCGAGCTCGCCGCCGACGGGCACGCCATGGGCAAGCCTGGTCACCTTGACCGGCAGATGCGCCAGCGCGTCGGTGATGAAATGCGCGGTGGTCTGCCCGTCGACCGTGGCGTTGAGCGCCAGGATGATCTCCCTGACCTGCGCATCCGAGGCGCGGGCGACCAGCGCGTCCAGGGTCAGATGCTCGGGCCTGACCCCGTCCAGCGCCGAGAGCACGCCGCCCAGCACGTGATAGCGGCCCGAGACCGCGCCGGAGCGCTCCAGCGCCCAGAGATCGGAGATGTCGGCGACGACGACGATCTGGCTGTCGTCGCGCCGCGCATCGCGGCAGAGCGAGCACGGGTTGCTGGTGTCGATGTTGCCGCAGGTGTCGCAGACGACGATGCGCTCGCGCGCCACCGCCAGCGCTTCCGCCAGCGGGCCGAGCAACTGCTCGCGCTTCTTGACCAGATGCAGCGCCGCCCGCCGCGCCGAGCGCGGCCCCAATCCCGGCAGGCGCGCCAGCAGCTGGATCAGCCGTTCGATCTCGGGGCCGGCGATGGCGCGCGACATGGGGTTATCCTGGCGAATGGCGAATGGCGAGTGGCGAGGCTTGTCTATTCGCCACTCGCCACTCCCCTGTTCAAAACAGCTTCATGCCGGGCGGGATCGGCAGGCCCTTGGTGATCTCGGCCATGCGCTCGCCCATCACCCGCTCGGCGCGCACCCGCGCATCGGCGCAGGCCGCCACGATCAGATCCTCGAGGATCTCGCGCTCGTCGGCCACCATCAGGCCGGGATCGATGGTCACGCCCTTCAGCGCGCCCTTGGCCGTCATCGTGACCTTGACCATGCCGCCGCCGGCCGCGCCCTCGACCTCGATCGTGTCGAGCTCGGCCTGAACATCGGCCATCTTCTGCTGCATCTGCTGCGCCTGCTTCATCAGGCCCATCATGTCGCGCATGGTTCAAAAGCCTCCTGTCCGGTGTGTCAGAAATCGATGCCGTCGAAATCGGGCTCGCTATCGTCGAACAGCGGCTCGCCGTCAGAGAGATAGGCATCGTCGGGATCGGCGGTAGGGGCGGCTTCCGGCTCCGCCGCCCTGGGATCGCGCACATCGACGATGCGGGCGCCGGGAAAGCGCTCCAGCACAGCCCTCACGGCGGGGTGGGAGGCGGCGTCGCTCTCGCGCCGTCCCTTCAGGGCCTCGGCCTGCTCGCGCAGCGTGGCGCCGCCCTCGGCCGTCACGACGGCGACCATCCAGGTCTGGCCGGTCCAATCCTTGAGCTTGCGCGAGAGATCCGTCGCCAGATGGCGCGGCGCGCCCGGCGTCAGCGAGAATTCGATCCGCCCCGGCTCGAAGCGCACCGGGCGGACATCGCGCTCCAGCGCCAGTTTCAAGGTGATGTCGCGGTTCTGCGAAGCGAGCGCCACGACATCCTCGAGCGAGGCCAGCTGCACCAGCGGGGCCGCCTGCGCCTGCGGGGCCGGCATCGGATTGGCGCTGGCGAGAACAGGCCGCGCCGCCAGCGCCGTATTGCCGCCGCCCATGGGCGGGCGCGGGGCGGAACCGCCATTGCCGGAGGGCGCCGCGCCGGCCCCCTCGCGCAGCAGCTTCAGCGCCTCGTCGGGCGTCGGCAGATCCGCAGCGTGAGCCAGCCGCACCAGCACCATCTCGGCCGCCATGATCGGCCGGTCGGCCTGCTTCACTTCGCTCAGGCCCTTCAGAAGCATCTGCCAGGCGCGGGCGAGCACGCGCACCGACAGCCGCTCGGCGAAATCGCCGCCGCGCACGCGCTCGGCCTGGCTGAGCGCAGCGTCCTTGCCCGCCTCGGGCACCAGCTTGAGGCGGGTCACCAGATGGGTGAATTCGGCGAGATCGCCCAGCACCACGCCTGGATCGGCGCCGGCGTCGTATTGCGCCCGCAGCTCGCCGAGCGCGGAGGCGATGTCGCCCTTCATCACGCCCTCGAACAGATCGATGATGCGGGCGCGGTCGGCGAGGCCGAGCATGGAGCGGACATCGTCCAGCGTGATCTCGCCGGCGGCGTGGGCGATGGCCTGGTCGAGGATGGAGAGCGAATCGCGCACCGAGCCCTCGGCGGCGCGGGCGATGGCCGCGAGCGCCTCGGGCTCGGCCGCGACAGCCTCGGCGCCGCAGAGGCTGGTGAGATGCGAGACCAGCACCCCGGCCTCGACCCGGCGCAGATCGAAACGCTGGCAGCGCGAGAGCACGGTGATCGGCACCTTGCCGATCTCGGTCGTC
>JBKBRD010000161.1:0-7233 GCA_046292405.1 Allobosea sp.
GCTGATGCCGCCGCTCGGGGTGCTGCAGGATCGCGGTTTTCGCGTCGCTCTCGTCGCCGACGGGCGCCTCTCGGGCGCGTCCGGCAAAGTGCCGGCGGCGATCCATGTCACGCCCGAGGCCGCCGATGGCGGCCCGATCGCACGGCTGCGCGACGGCGACATCATCCGCGTCGACGCGGTTTCCGGGCGTCTGTCGGTGCTGGTCGACCCCGCGGACTGGGCCGCGCGCGAGCCGGTGACCGCCGATCTGTCCGCGTCGCATTGGGGGGTCGGGCGCGAGCTCTTCGCCGCCTTCCGCTCAACGGTCGGCCCCGCCGACGCGGGCGCGAGTATTTTTGCGGCTACGTAAGCGAGCTGCGGTCTAGAGCATCATCCCATCAAGTGGATGCCGGTTGATGGATCAGATGATGCGACCAACCAAGAGATAGAGCGGCCGATCTGATTCGATCAGAACGGAAACCGCTCTAGCCCCTGACCTGTCGCAAGGTCCGGACATAAAATTGCGCGACCTCCTGGGTCAGCGCATTGCCGAACGACTGCGCGCCCTTGATGACCGAGAGGCTGTAGCGCCCGTCCATCGCGACGAGATCCGTCGCGATCAGGATAGCGAAGACCAGACTCGGGATGAGACCGTTGCGCATGCGACGAGCATGGCGCCGATTCATTGCGATTGGTTTGAGCGCATCGCTCAAATTTGCGTGATCTGCAGCGATGACTTGCAGCCTGCGTCACCTCATCTCATCATTCGATGTCATTCCCGTAGGTTGCGTCCGACGCTATGAGTATCGGCCTCTCAGTGAAGGATCTAGCCTGCTCGGGCGCTTGCTGGATTACCCTTCGAGACGCGCCTGCGGCTGCTTCTCGGAAGGGGGCTGAAGCGGCGGAGCGATGGCAAAGGGCAGGCGCGATGCCGGGCGCCAGAAGCTGCCCCGCAAAAAATTCGGCAACAGCCCTCATCCTGAAGAGCCGCTTCAGCGGCGTCTCGAAGGATTGTTCAGAGCGCGCGGGAGCCTCCGCCATCGTCGCGCGCAGCCGTCGCGGACAGGGCCGCGCCCGACCCCGCCACGCGGCCGAGAACGACTGCGGTCAGCAGGCCGTTGCCGGAGAGGTAACCTTCGGCCCCGGAGCCCGAAACGCCGCAGGCCGCGCCGCCCGCAGCATAGAGATTGGGCAGCGGCGCGCCCTGTGCTGACTGCACCCGCGCCCCTGCATCGATCACGAGCCCGCCTTGCGTGTGAAACAGCGCGCCCGTCACCTTGACCGCGAGATAGGGCGGCTGGAGCTCGGGCGAGGCGGTGAGATCGCGCCCGTAGGCGTCGCGCCCGCCTTGGATTTTGCCGGCCGAAAGTTCGGCCATCGTCTCCGCCAGCGCCCGCTCCGGCACGCCCATGCGCCGCGCCAGTTCCGGCCAGTCGGTTGCGGAAAGGATGGCGCCCATCGCTTCCGCCCGCTTGAAATCCTCGAACTGGCGGGCGATTCCGGCGATGCGGCTGTCGAAGATCGTCCAAGCGAGGCCGTCAGGCTGCTTCAGCACCTCGGCAGCCTGCTCCGAATAGCCCCGCGACTCGTCGCAGAAGCGGCGGCCGAGCGCGTTCACCTGCACGCCGCCTTCGGTGATCGTCGCCCAGGTGATCAGGATTCCGGCCGGGTGGGCGACCGAGCCATGGCCCTGATGGCCGCCGAGATGGCCGGTTGCGGCGCCCAGCGCCTCGCCCCACAGCACCGCCTCGCCCTGATTGCCCGGATGGCCGAAATAAAGCGCGTCCTTCAGCGAGGGGATGTGCCGGGCGACCAGCGCCTTGTTGCCGCCATAGCCATTGCAGGCCAGCACCAGCCTGTCGCAGCCGACCTCCTCCGCCGAACCGTCGGGCCGGGAGAAGGCGAGGCCGAGCACGCGCCCTTCCGCATCGGCAAACAGCCGCGTGACCTGCGCCTCGCACAGGATTTCGACGCCGGCGGCTTCCGCAGCCTGGCGCAGCCCGTCGATCAGCTCTTCGCCGGAGCGGCTCGGCAGCCCATGCATGCGGCGGGCGGAATGGCCGGGATAGGAGAAGTCGGCGATCACCGAGAAAGGCAGACCATGGCGGTCGGCCAGCCATTCCAGCGTCGGCGCCGCCTGTTCGGTCACCAGTTCGACGATCGCGCGATCGGGCTCGCCCTTCGCCTTGGACAGGATGTCGCCAGCGAACAGCGCGGCCGTGTCGGCGATGTCCGCCTGGCGCTGCCAGCGGGTGCCGGCGGCCGGGACAAGCCCGGCGGACAGCGCCGTCGAGCCGCGCGGCAGCGCGTCGCGTTCGAGCACCAGCACCTCGGCGCCCGCCTCGCGGGCGGCCAGCGCAGCCACCAGCCCGGCCGCGCCAGCCCCGATGATCACGACCGGAACCTGCAGCGGAAACTCCCGCGCCTGCACGCGAATGACGTCGCTCACCAGCCTCTCCTTCACTCAAAGGTCGGATAGGCCGGACACTAGCCTGTATTAGATTTAAAACAAGAAGTTGCCTGATCGCCTGCGGCGTCCTAGGTTTGACGGGTTATCGCAGAGGTGTTGCATCGATGGCCGGCAACGGAACGCCGCGGACGCTGTTCGACAAGGTCTGGGACGCGCATGTCGTGGTGCAGCGCGAGGACGGGCAGAGCCTGCTCTGGATCGACCGGCATTTCCTGCACGAAGGCTCGTTCCACGCCTTCGACAAGCTGAAGGCGCGCGGCGCCGAGCTGGCGCGACCGGACCTGACCTTCGGCATCGAGGATCATTACGTCCCGACCCGCGAGCGCGATCTCGATCGCATCGACCCCGCCATCAAGCGGATGATCGTGCAGCTCCGGGACAATGCGCAGCGTCATCATCTCCGGCTGTTCGGTCTCGACGACCCCGGCCAGGGCATCGTCCATGTCGTCGGGCCCGAACAGGGGCTGACGCTGCCGGGGCTGACCATGGTCTGCGGCGACAGCCACACCGCCACCCATGGCGCTTTCGGCGCGCTCGCCTTCGGCATCGGCGCATCGGAAGTCGCCCATGTGCTGATGACCCAGACGCTCTGGCAGAAGCGACCGAAGCGGCTGCGCATCACCGTCGACGGCGCGCTCGCCCCCGGCATCGTCGCCAAGGACCTCGCGCTCTCGATCATCGCTGCGATCGGCGCCGATGGCGCGGCCGGTCACGCCATCGAATATGCCGGATCGGCCGTGCGCGCTTTGTCGATGGAAGGCCGGCTGACGCTGTGCAACCTGTCGATCGAGGCCGGCGGCCGCTGCGGCATGGTGGCGCCCGATGAGACCACCCTCGCCTATCTCGCCGGCCGGCCCTATGCGCCGAAGTTTGAGGCCTTCGCCCGTGCGAGCGAGGCCTGGCTCGCTCTCGCCAGCGACGCCGACGCCGGCTTCGACCGCGAGGTCGGCTTGGATGGCGGCCAGATCGCCCCCATCGTCACCTGGGGCACCAGCCCGGAGGATGCGCTGCCGATCACCATGACCGTGCCCGACCCCGCGCGCGCGGGCGATCCCGGTCGCGCCGCCCATATTCGCGAGGCGCTCGACTATATGGGCCTGCGCGCCGGGCAGAAGCTCGAGGATGTCGCGATCGACCGCGTCTTCATCGGCTCCTGCACCAATAGCCGCATCGAGGATCTGCGCGCCGCCGCCGCCATCCTCAGCGGCCGCAAGGCGCAGGTGCCGGGGCTGGTCTCGCCCGGCTCGGCCCAGGTCAAGCGCCAGGCCGAAGAGGAAGGGCTCGACCGCATCTTCACCCAAGCGGGGCTCGACTGGGTCGCGTCCGGTTGCTCCATGTGCGTCGGCATGAACGGCGATCTCGTGCCGCCGGGCGAGCGCTGCGCCTCGACCACCAACCGGAATTTCCGCGGACGCCAGGGTCCGGGCGCCCGCACCCATCTGATGTCGCCTGCCATGGCGGCGGCGGCCGCGGTGACCGGCCGGCTCACCGACATGCGGCCGCTGATGCAGGGACGCCTCTGATGCAAGCCTTCACCCGCCTGTCCAGCATCGCCTGCCCGCTGCCGCTCTCCGGCGTCGACACCGACCAGCTGATCCCGGCGCGTTTCATGAAGCGCTCGCGGGCGGAAGGCTATGGCGGCTATCTGCTGCATGACCTGCGCTTCGATGAGAACGGTCTGCCACTGCCCGATTTTCCGCTGAACCGGCCCGAATGCGCCGGCGCGCAGGCGCTGGTCTCGCGCCGCAATTTCGGCAGCGGCTCCTCGCGCGAGGCGGCTGTCTACGCGCTCGCCGATTACGGGATCCGCTGCGTCATCGCCCCGAGCTTCGGCGATATCTTCGCGTCCAACGCGGTCAATAACGGGCTGCTGCCGGCGCAGGTCTCGGAAGCCGATGGCGAGGCGCTGCTTGCCGCGCTGGATCGGGACGTCAGGCGCGAGATGCTGGTCGATCTCGAAGGCTTGCGCATCGTTTTGGGCAATCTCTCCGTGCCCTTCGCGGTCGATCCGGTCTGGCGCACCAAGCTGCTGAACGGCTGGGACGATATCGACCTGACCCGCAGCCACGCCGCGGCCATCGCAGCCTTCGCCGCTGCTGACCGCGACAAACGGCCATGGGCTGCGCCCGCGACGCCGCTCGGCCCGGCATGAGCCGGTCGACAGGCCGAGACGTCGCTTGACAGCCCGCTAAGCTGTGTTTTGTATAAGACAGGTTACTGTCTCACAGCTGAGGCAGACGGGGAGATCCATGTCGAGCGTCGAACCGTTGAAGGCGCGCAGGCTCTACCTTCTCCTGAGGGATCGCATCCTTACGGGCGAAGACCGGCCGCATGCGCGCCTGCCGAGCGAACCCATGCTCGCCGTCCAGAACGGCGTCTCGCGCGTCACGGTGCGCCGCGCGCTCGACCAGCTCGCCGCGGACGGGCTGATCGAACGCAGGCCGGGATCGGGCACCTTCGTCAGCGGCAAGGGCGCCACTGCGCCGGTCGTGGCGGATTTCTCCAATGTCCTGACCCATCTCGTCGAGATGGGTCGCAGGACCGAGGTCAAGCTCCTGGCCTTCAGCTATGTCGCGCCGACGCAGGCGCTGGTCGAGGCGCTGCGGCTCGGCCCCGCCGAGCGTGTGCAACGCTCCGTCCGCGTCCGCCTCATCGACGGTCAGCCCTTCAGCTACCTCGTGACGCATGTGCCGGAGCGCATCGGCATCTCCTATTCCGAAGCCGATCTCGCCTCGATGCCGTTGCTCTCGCTGCTCGAGCGCTCGGGCGTCGTGGTCCAGCGCGCCAGCCAGACCATCGGCGCGACCTTGGCGAGCCCCGACATCGCCGAGGCGCTCGGCCTCGAAATCGGCTCGCCGCTGCTGTCGCTGACCCGCGTGGTCTTCGGCCCCGCTGGCGAAGGCGTCGAGCACCTCCACGCGCTCTACCGACCGGACCGCTACTCGTTCCAGATGGAGCTCGAGCGCGCCGGCGGCGCCAGGGCGCGGCGCTGGTCGCCGGTGCCGAGCCGGCCGGACTTCGCCGGAGAGCGCGCAACGCGGCCGGAGGCCAGATCATGAGGATAAAGCTCTCTCGCCGCAGCCTGATCGGCGCGGCTCTGGCGCTTTCGACCTTGCCTGGCCGCGCGCAGGGCCCGTGGCCGAACCGGCCCGGCAAGGTGCTGGTGCCCTATCCGGCCGGCGGGGCCACCGACGTCATGGGTCGCTTCGCCGCCGAGGCGCTGTCACAGGCGACGGGCCAGCGTTTCATCGTCGAGAACAAGGGCGGCGCCTCGGGCGCGATCGGCACTGCGGAAGTCGCCAACGCCCCCGCCGACGGGCATCTCTTTCTGGTGGCGACGCCGGCGACGCATGTCACCAACCAGTATCTGCGCGACAAGCTGCCCTATGATCCCTTGAACTTTGATCCGGTCATCATGCTCTCGCGCAGCCCGATGCTGCTGATCGCGCATCCCAAGCTGCCGGCCAATACCGTCGCCGAGCTGATCGCCCTGGCCAAGGGGCAACCCGGCAAGCTGAATTACGGCAGCTCCGGCGCGGGCGCGACGAGCCACCTGGCGCCCGAGCTGTTCAAGAAGATGGCCGGCATCGACATCGCCCATGTGCCCTATCGCGGCGCGGGTCCGGCGATGGCCGATCTGATCGGCGGCCAGGTCGAGCTGATGTTCGACAATGTCCAGACCGCGCTGCCGCAGGTCGAGGGCGGCAAGGTCAAGCTCATGGCGGTGACCAGCGCCGAACGCCTGCCCAGCCTGCCGCAAGTCCCCACCATCGCCGAGACGGCGCCGGGTTACGAGGCGCTGAGCTTTCTCGCGCTGATGGCGCGCAAGGGCGCCCCGGCCGACGCCATCACGCGCGCCAACGCCATCGTCACCGCCGCATTCCAGACGCCCGAGATCGCCGCGAAGCTGGCGGCGCTCGGCGTCGAATTCACGCCCAACAGCCCCGACGAGCTCGACCGCTTCCTCGGTCGCGAAAGGGAGAAATGGGGCGCGCTCATCCGCGAGCGCGGCCTGAAGGCAGACTGATTTCAACGCGCCGGCGCTCAACGACCGGCCAAGCGACAGAGGAGAACGAGATGACCACCCGTTTTGACCGCCGCACCCTGCTCAAGGGCGGCGCCGTGGCGCTGACCGGCATCGCAGCCCCCTCGATCGTCCGGGGCCAGGCCCCCGCCACGATCAAGGTCGGCATTCTGCAGCCCGTCACCGGCGCGCTCGCCATGGACGGCGAATTCGGCCGCACCGGCGCCGAACTCGCCATCGCCGACGTCAACGCCGCCGGCGGCATCAAGTCGCTGGGCGGCGCCAAGCTGGAGATGGTCTTCGGCGACGCCCGCTCCAACCCGGAGGCCGGCGTCCAGGAGCGAGGGCGTCGTCGCCGTCGTCGGTGGTTTCGCCAGCCCGATCTGCCTCGCCGCCTCGCAGGCCGCCTCGCGCTACGACCTGCCCTATCTCGTCGATGTCGGCGTCTCCGACCAGATCATCTCGCGCGGGCTGAAGAACACTTTCCGTTTCGCGCCGGGCTTCGCCATCTGCACCAAATCCGCGATCGAGAACCTCGTTCGCATCAACGAGGCCGCCGGCAAGGCGACCAAGACCGTGGCGCTGGTGCATGAGGATGGGCTGTTCGGCTCCGGCCTCGCCAAGCTGATGGCGACGGAGCTGCCGAAATACGGTTTCGAGATCGTCGAGACCATCGCCATCCCCACACCCTCGCGCGACCTCTCCAACGTCGTGCTGCGCCTGCGCTCGCTCAACCCCGATCTCGTCATCCCCTCGACCT
>JBKBRD010000162.1:0-7184 GCA_046292405.1 Allobosea sp.
TGGCCGCGCAGGCTCTATGAGATTTTGAAGGCGGCCGATGTCCGGCACATGGCCTATGTGCCCGACGCCGGCCACAGCCAGCTCATCAAGCTCTTCCATGGCGATGGCGAGGTCATCACCAATGTCCTCACCACCGAGGAGGAAGGCATCGCCATCGCCGCGGGCGCCTGGCTCGGTGGCCAACGCTCGGTGCTGCTGATGCAGTCGAGCGGCGTCGGCAACTGCATCAACATGCTGTCGCTGCCGGTGCAGGGCCGGTTTCCGCTGCTGATGCTGGTGACGATGCGCGGCGAATGGGCCGAGTTCAACCCGTGGCAAGTCCCGATGAGCAAGGCGACGCAGCCCAGTCTCGAGGCGATCGGCCTGCGCGTCTTCCGCGCCGACACGGCCGAGGACCTGGTCGAGACGGTCGAGGCGGCGGCCGCCCTCGCCTATGACGGCGACCAGCAGGTCGCCGTGTTGATCGGCCAGCGCCTGCTCGGCAAGAAGAAGTGGTGAGCGCCATGACCGCAACGCAACAAGCCGCCACTCTGGCCCGACGCGAGGCCGTCGCGACCCTTCTGGCGAAGCGCCAGGACACGCTGGTCGTCACCGGGCTGGGATCGCCGAGCTACGATCTCCACGCCGTGGGCGACCGCGACGACAATTATTATCTCTGGGGCGCCATGGGCGGGGCGGCGCTGGTGGCTCTGGGGCTCGCCCAGGCGCAGCAGGATAAGACCGTGATCGCGCTGACCGGCGACGGCGAGGCGCTGATGGGGCTGGGCGGGCTCGCCACCATCGCGATCTCGAAGCCCCGCAACCTCGTGGTCGTCGTCATCGACAACCAGCATTTCGGCGAAACCGGCATGCAGGCGAGCCATACCGGGCTCGGCATCGATCTGGCTGCGATCGCTGCGGCCGCGGGCTTTGCCGAAGCGCGGACGCTGTGGACGCTGCACGAGGTCGAGGCGATGGCCGCCACGCTCGCGCAGCCGAGCGAGGGTCCGCGCCTCTATGTGATCAAGGTGGAGCCGCAGAACCCGCCGCGCTCGCTGCCGCCGCGCGATGCGGTGCATGTCAAGAACCGCCTGCGGGCGCATCTGGGGTTTGCGGTGAGGTAACCCGCCCCACCAGCCGCCCCGAAGAGTGGTCGGGGCGGCTGAGGAGCCCTCTGGAGCATCCTTCGAGACGGCCCTGCGGGCCTCCTCAGGATGAGGGCTTAAAGGGTTGGATCGGATTGAAGATGACTGGCCAAGCGGCTGGAATACACCGCTTGCGGCCCCCACCAGCCCTCATCCTGAGGAGCCGCGTCAGCGGCGTCTCGAAGGATGGTCCAGCGCGTCCGGAGCCTCCTGAAACATCCTTCGAGACGCGCCTGACGGGCGTCACGTCACAGCGGCTTCAGCCCTGCCTCGATCCGCGCGCGGCGCGGCTCGAGGAACGGCGGCAGCGCCAGCTTCTCGCCCATCGTCTCCGCCGGCTCGTCGGCGGAGAAACCGGGTTCGTCGGTGGCGATCTCTATCAGGATGCCGTTGGGCTCGCGCAGATACAGCGAGCGGAAGTAGAAGCGATCGACCTTGCCGCTGTTGGGATAGCCGGCGGCGCGAAGCCGCTCGGCCCAGGCGTCGTAATCGGCGAAGGTCGGGGTGCGCAGCGCCAGATGATGCACGCCGCCCGCCCCTTCCCGCGCCTGCGGGGCGTTGGGTTCGACCGCGACATGCAGTTCCGCGGCAGGGCCGCCCTCACCGATGCGGAAGACATGGATCTCGCCATCGGCGTGCGCCGCATCGCGATAGCTGCCCTCGCGAACCAGCCCCAGCAACTGCGTCAACACGACCTCCGTGCGCTCCAGCTTCGGCACCGAAATGGTGACGGGACCGAGCCCGCGGATCTGGTGCTCGGCCGGAACCGGGCTTTTCTCCCAGACGACGAACGGAATCGCGCCGCCATCGACCACGAGGCTCAGCCGCTGGCCTTCCGGATCCTCGAAATCAATCGAGGCCCGGCCGTTGATCGAGCGGATCGGCGAGGCGGCGACGCCTGCCTGCTGCAGCCGCTCGCGCCACCAGCTCAGCGACGCCTCGCTGGCGACGCGCAATGTGGTGCGCGCGATGGAATGGGTGCCGCGCTTTGCCGGCGCCGCCGGCCAGTCGAAGAAGGTCAGGTCCGTCCCAGGCGACCCAGCGCCATCGGCGTAGAACAGATGATAGGCCGAGGTGTCGTCCTGGTTGACGGTCTTCTTGACCAAGCGCATGCCCATGGTCTCGACATAGAAGCGGCGGTTGCCCGGCGCATCGGCCGAGATCGCGGTGACGTGGTGGATGCCTGTGAGATTCATCGGAGCCTCTTGCTGCCGGCAGGCGATCGGCGCCTGCGCTTGCCCCAAAAGATAGAGGCTCCGCCCGCAAGGGACAGAGCCTCAAAACCAAGCGGCCGATTGCATCGGTGCAATGCGGCGATGCTTTACGGCTTGGATGTCGCCGGCGGGCTCGAAACTGTCGGCGCGGAGGCCTTGTCGCCCGTGTTCAGCGGATTGGTGCAATCCGCGGGGTTCTTCTTGCAGTCGAACACCATGGTCGGCGCGCGCGACTCGCCTGAGCTGCCGGCCGAGGGCAGGATCATGTTCTGCCCCTTGTCGATCTGGCTGGGGTCGGTCGTCTTGGGCCCGAGGCCCGACGCATTGGCGCCGCCAGCGGGCGGCTGGGGCGCGCCAGCCGGGGGCGACTGGTTCTGCGGGACGGGATCCTTGAGCGCCTCCTGCGCCGGGGCGGCGGAAGCCGCCATCGCCAGGGCCAGTGCGGTCAGCAGGGTGCGGGACATGGATCCGAGCATCGTCTTCTCCTCTGTGAAAACCCGCATGCGCGGATCTCCGGGATGTTGATGCTGAGGAAACAAGCCGCAGGGCTGGAAGGTTCCGCTCCGCTCAGCCTGAAACCGCGTGACGGCTGGGCTTGGCCTTCAGTTTCAGCGCCTCGAGATCGTCTCGCTCGCGCGGGGTGTTGCGCATCAGCTGGTCCTTGCCCGGTTGGTATTGCACCGGCTGGAACAGATCGACGCCATACCAGGCGGCCGAGCGCAGCACGAAGGAGGGATCGGCGAGATGCGGCCGCCCCAGCGCGACCAGATCGGCGCGGCCCGAGGCGACGATCGTATTCGCCTGATCGGCGCTGGTGATGTTGCCGACGCACATGGTCGCGATATCCGCCTCGTTGCGGATCTGGTCGGAGAAGGGCGTCTGGAACATCCGGCCATAGAGCGGGCGGCCGTCGCGGACCGTCTGGCCGGTGGAGACGTCGACGAGATCGCAGCCGGCCTGCGCGAACGCTCGGGAGATGGCGATCATGTCGTCGGGCGTCACGCCGCCGGCCTTCCAATCGGTGGCGGAGACGCGCACCGACATCGGCTTCTCGCGTGGCCAGACGGCACGCAGCGCTTCGAAGATTTCGAGCGGATAGCGCAGCCGGTTCTCGACCGAGCCGCCATAGGAATCGCTGCGCTGGCTGGTGAGCGGCGAGAGGAAGCTCGCCAGCAGATAGCCATGGGCGCAATGCAGCTCCAGCATGTCGAAGCCGGCGCGCTCGCCGCGCTGCGCCGCCGCCACGAACTGGTCGCGCACACGGTCCATATCGGCGCGGTCCATTTCGCGCGGAACCTGGCTTTCCGGGTAATAGGGCAAGGGCGAAGCCGAAATGATCGGCCATGCCCCCTGATCCAGCGGCCGGTCCATGCCGTCCCACATCAGTTTCGAGGCGCCCTTGCGGCCGGCATGTCCGAGCTGCAGGCAGATCTTGGCGGCGGAATTGGCGTGGACGAAGGCGGTGATGCGGGTCCAGGCCGCTTCCTGCTCATCGCTGTAGAGCCCGGCGCAGCCAGGCGTGATGCGGGCGTCGGCTGCGACGCAGGTCATCTCCGTGAAGATCAGGCCGGGACCGCCGATGGCGCGCGAGCCGTAATGCATCAGGTGCCAGTCGCCAGGCAGGCCGTCATCCGCCGAATATTGGCACATGGGCGAAAGGACGAGCCGGTTCTCCACCTGCATCTCGCGCATCCGGAAGGGCTGGAAGGCGGGCGGCACGGGCGAGCCATCCTTGCGCCGGCGCGCCAGCGGCCCGAGCTCCTGCGCGACCAGCCCGTCGATGGCGGCGACGAAATCCGGAGCGCGCAGCGCCAGATTGTCATAGGTGATCGCCTTGGAGCGCGTCATCAGCCCAAAGGCGAAGCGGAGCGGGTCGAAATCCCAGAAGCGCTTGAGCTGTTCGAACCAGACCAGCGAGACATCCGCCGCGTGCTGCGTCTTCTCGACCTCCTCGCGCCGGCTCGTCTCGAAATGGGAGAGCGCCCTGGCGACATCGAGCCCGGCGCTGTGCAAGGAGCGATGCAGGGCGATCGCATCCTCCATGGCGAGCTTGGTGCCCGAGCCGATGGAGAAATGCGCCGTCGACTTGGCGTCTCCCAGCAGCACGACATTCTCCACCACCCAGTGGCGGCAGCGGATCATCGGGAAATTGCGCCAGAGCGAGCGGTTGGTGATGAGCTTGTGGCCCTGCAGCTCTTCGGCGAAGACCTCTTCGAGGAACGCCGCCGATTGCGTCTCGTCCATCGCGGCAAGGCCCGCCTTCTCGAAAGTCTCCGGATCGGTTTCCAGCACCCAGGTCGAACGACCCTTCTCGTACTGGTAGCAATGGGCGATGAAGACGCCATGCTCCGTCTCGCGGAAGAAGAAGGTGAAGGCGTCGAAGGGGCGGGTCGAGCCCATCCAGGTGAATGTGTTCGGGCGCAGGTCGGTCTCGGGCTGGAACCGGTCGCGCCAGCCCTCGCGGATGCGGCTGTTGATGCCGTCGGCGCCGACGACGAGATCATAGTCGCGCTTCAGCTGCTCGACATCGGGCGCTTCCTCGCTGAAGCGCAGGGCCACGCCGAGTTCGCGGGCGCGGGCCTGCACCAGCAGCAGCAGGGAACGCCGCGAGCAGCCGCAGAAGCCATTGCCGGAGACGCGGTGGACGCTGTCCTTGAAATGGATCTCGATATCGTCCCAATATGCGAAATTGTCGCGGATCGCAGCGTAGCTCGCCTCATCCGCGGCCTTGAAGGTGTCGAGCGTCTGGTCGGAGAAGACCACGCCGAAACCGAAGGTGTCGTCGGGCTGGTTGCGCTCGAAGACGGTGACATCGAGCGAGGGCCAGTCACGCTTCATCAGGAGCGCGAAATAAAGCCCGGCGGGTCCGCCGCCCACGATCGCGATGCGCATGCCATCCCCCTTCGGCGAGCTTGGTCAAATTATTTTAGGTCTGAAATAATTTTATCTCAAGAGGCGGATTGCCGCGCCGGCCCACGGCTGGACACCACCGCCCCCGACTGAAAAAATCGCGCTGTATTCCGACAATCCCTGCGGTTATGCGGTCATTCCCGGGACATGCGATGCCGCTTGCCAAATACTTTAGACCTAAAATATATTGGACCGATCGGGAGGTCGGGCTGATGTCTTTCGCGGGACGGCATGCGCTGGTGACGGGGGGTGGGCGCGGCATCGGGCGCGCTATCGCCGCTGCTCTGAAAGCGCAGGGCGCGCGCGTCAGCATCACCGGCCGTGACGAGGCGGCGCTGCGCGACGCCGCAGCGGAGGGCGCCGCCGATGACTGGCGCAGTTGCGATGTGCGGGACGAAGCCGCGATGGCGCAGGCCTTCGCACAGCTCGCGGAGGCCGCCCCCATCGACATCGTCGTCGCCAATGCCGGGGCGGTCGAGACCGGCACGTTTTCCTCCGGCGCCGCCGAGCGCTTCCGGCGGATGAGCGAAATCAACCTGATCGGCACGGTCAACGCGTTCCACGCCGCGCTGCCGGGCATGCTGGCGCGCCGGCAGGGCCGGCTGATCGCCATAGCTTCGACGGCCGGGCATCGCGGCTACCCTTATGTCTCGGCCTATGTCGCCGCCAAGCATGCGGTGATCGGGCTGGTGCGCTCGCTGGCGCATGAGACGGCGCGAACCGGCGTCACCGTCAACGCGATCTGCCCAGGCTATACCGACACCGACATGGTCGCAGGCAGCCTCGACGCCATCACCCAGAAAACCAGCCTGTCGCGCGACGAGGCGCTGGCCCAGCTGGTCAAGGCCAATCCGCAGGGCCGGCTGATCGCCCCCGAGGAGATCGCGGCCGCCGCGCTTTATCTCTGCGCGCCGTCATCCGGCTCGGTCACCGGTCAGTCGCTGCTGATCAATGGCGGGGAGTTCTGAGCGATGGAAACCCCTCCCCATCTCGTGCTCGACCGCGAGACCAAGGCGAGCGAAAGGCCCGGCGACCATAAGGACGAGCTGCGGCTCTGGCTGCGGATGCTGACCTGCTCGACCCTGATCGAGACCGAGATCCGCAACCGGCTGCGCGAGGAGTTCAAGACCACCCTGCCCCGCTTCGACCTGATGGCGCAGCTCGAGAAATCCACGACGGGCCTGACCGTGGGCGAGGTCTCGCAGCGGCTGATGGTGTCGAACGGCAATGTCACCGCCGTGGTCGCGGGGTTGCTCGCGGACGGGCTGGTCGACAAGCGCGCGGCGCTGCAGGACCGGCGCGTGCAGGTGCTGACGCTGACGGGCCAAGGGCGCAAGCTGTTCAAGGGCATGGCGGAGCGGCACGAGGCCTGGATCGCCGAGCTGTTCGCCGGTCTCGACGCGATGGAGATCACCCAGCTCTTCCGCCTGCTCGGCCGCACCAAGGCCTCGCTGCATGCGGCGATCGCCCAGCGCAGCGCTCCCGACAAGGACGAGACATGATGACCCTCGCCAACGCCACGACCCTGCCGCTGGCCGGCTTCACGCCGCAGCATTTCCAGCTCGCCGTCTCCGGCAAGGTCGCGACCGTGACGCTGAACCGGCCGGAGAAAAAGAACCCGCTGACCTTCGAGAGCTATCGCGAGCTGACGGATTTCTTCCTCGCCGCGCAGAAGGAAGAGGACGTCAAAGCCATCGTCGTCACCGGCGCCGGCGGCAATTTCAGCTCTGGCGGCGATGTCTTCGAGATCATCGGGCCGCTGGTGGCGATGGAGACGAAGGAGCTGCTGAAATTCACCCGCATGACGGGAGAACTCGTGAAGGCGATGCGCGCCTGCCCGCAGCCGGTGATCGCGGCCATCGACGGCATCTGCGCCGGGGCCGGCGCGATCATGGCGATGGCGTCGGATATGCGGCTGGGCACGGTGCAGAGCAAG
>JBKBRD010000163.1:0-7158 GCA_046292405.1 Allobosea sp.
CCGGCCCCGATCTGCGTCTGGCCCCAGAAGATCAGCCCGAACGGGATCAGGTTGTTCAGGAGCCCCATGACGAAGAAGGCGCGCCAGAGCGGCCAGCCGACGCGCAGCGTGACGCCGCCGATGCGCGCCGCCAGCGCCAGGATCGCTGCGGCGACGCTGGTGCGCGCCAGCACGACGGCGATGGGCGGCCATTCCGTCACCGCGATCTTGGCGAACAGGAACGAGCCGCCCCAGAGCAGCGAAAGCAGCAGGAGCAGCAGCCATTCCCGCCCGCCCATGCGCTGCTGGGCCTGTCTTGGTGTCGTAGCCGTCATGATCCATGCCTTGCGAGAGGCGGCTTGCCGCCTCCGCAGGCGCTATCCGGCCAGGCGTCGCAGGCCCACCCGTTTTCCGTCACGCCGGCTCGGCTTCGCGCGCCTGCCACATCGCCTGGAAGGCGGGACGCTGGTGGCAGGCGTCGAGCCAGGCCTTCACATGCGGTGCGCCCTCGAACAGCGAAGTCGCCGGCTTGGCGTAGCGGATGATCTCGGAGACGTTGATGTCGACCACGGTGAAGCGCCCCCCCATGATGAAGCCGCCGCCCTCGGCCAGCGCCTTGTCGAGCACGGCGAAGGGCTTCGGCAGCGCCGCCATGGCGGCCTCGACCAGCGCCGGGTTGCGCTTCTCAGGCGGATAGGCGGCCAGGTGATAGAGCAGGTTCAGCGCATGGCTCTCGACCGAGGTGGCGGCCCAGAGCGACCACTGTATCGCCAGACCCTCCTCCTTGACGTCGCGCGGCGCCAGCGGCCCGCCCAGCTTGCGCGCCAGATAGAGGTTGATCGCCAGCGATTCGTTCAGCACGAAGCCGTCATCGTCGAGGCTGGGGATCTGGCCATTGGGGTTCACGGCCAGGAATTCCGGGCTCTGCGTATGCATCGGCGCATGCGCCGCGTTGGGGTCGGGCAGGCGGTAGACCTGGATGACCGGCACATGGGTGAAGCTGAGGCCGAGCTCGTTGGCGAGCCAGATATTGCGCGAGGCGCGCGAGCGGTAGCAGCCATAGATCGTCAGGGACATGAGCAGGCCTTCAGCGGAAGCGGATGGGAGGCTGAGTCTTATAGGAGAGTTGGAAGGGGCGCATCAGGCTTCGCAACGAGAAGCCCGTTTCGCGGCGCGCAGGTCGAAAACATCGGTTCCTGGACATTGGAGCCGGAAGGAGCGCTGCTCCGAGCGCCGAGCGACAAGAGGCGAACGCGCGCGGATCGATGGGACCGAGGCGCTTTTCAACCCGGCGTAGCGCCCGCCCCGCCAAAGACAAGATGCAAAATGAGCACTGCAGATTAAATAATGTAAATCGTACCGAAAATTAATATCTTCACAATTCTGTTAGCTGTAGTGATATTGGCGCGCTGGGGTCGTCAATTCTTAATAGAATTAGGACAGCGCTATGCATCGAATGGCAACCCAGTCCCAAGTATTTTTGCCCTTCATAATGGCTGTATGCTTCGGTTTTGCAGCGCAGTCCCAGACTCTCGACAGTTTCGGCGCTTTGGCTGGCTCGACCATCACGAGCACGGGCGCGACTGTCATTTCAGGGAATGTCGGCGTCAGCCCGGGTACGGCGGTCACCGGATTTCCCCCCGGCGTCGTCCTTCCGCCCTATGCGTTCTTCCGCAACGACGCAACGGCGGCCCAGGCGCAAAAAGATCTGACGATCGCCTACAACATCCTTGCCGCACGTCCTGCGACGGCGGATGTCACCGGACAGAATCTCGGAGGCCTGACGCTGACGCCAGGCGTCTATAACGCGGCGAATTCGAGCCAACTGACGGGAACGCTGACCCTCGACGGGCAAGGCAACCCCAATGCGGTCTTCGTTTTCAAGATCGGCAGCACGCTGACGACCGCCAGCGCGTCCCAGGTCAAGCTGATAAACGGCGCGCAGGGCGGCAACGTCTTTTTCCAGGTAGGCAGTTCCGCAACGCTGGGGACCGGAACCGAGTTCATCGGAAAAATCTTGGCGCTCACCAGCATTACCCTCAACACTAACGCCTCGTTGAATTGCGGCTCGGCTCTGGCCCGCAACGGCGCCGTGACGCTGGACTCAAACACCATTTCGATCTGCAGCCTGGCGACGGCCACCTACACCGCCCAGGTCGGGCCCACTGCGGCGGCCAATGCGATCCCGGTCGCGGCGGCGATCGACACCTACATCGCGGGCGGCGCGGTCGCCCCTCTGTCGTTCCTGGTTCTTCCTGTCGCCTTGTCCCCGACCGAACTGGCCGCAGCCCTGAGGCAGCTCTCGGGAGAGGCGGGGACCGGGGCCGCCCCGGCCGGCTTCCAAGCCATGAATGCCTTCATGTCGACGCTGTTCGACAATGCCTTCGACGACCGGCCGGAGCCGATGCCGGAAGCGAACCCTCAGACGCCGTTGCGGAGCACGATCAGCGTGATGGGCTATGCACCGGTCGCAGCGTCCAATGACGGCTCCGGCGCTTTCGCCAGGCTGAGGCAGGCGCCGTCGCCGGCTTATCGCCTGTGGAGCGTGTGGGGGGCGGCCTATGGCGGGCGAACCCAGACGGATGGCGACCGCGTCACCGGCGCGCATGACCGCACCACGCGGAACTTCGGCATCGCCGCAGGGGCGGATTATCGCGTCGCCCCCGATACGAAGCTGGGCTTTGCCCTAGGCGGGGGAACGACCCGCTTCGGCCTTTCGGGCGGGATGGGCGGCGGCGCGAGCGACATGGCGCAGGCTGCGATCTATGCCCGGCAGGATTGGGGCCGGGCCTATGCGACAGCCGCGCTGGCCTATGCCTGGCATGACGTCTCCACCAGCCGCGTAGTCACGCTGGGCGGCAGCGACGTCCTCGCGGCGTCGTTTCAGGCGCACAATCTGGCGGGTCAGCTGGAGGCAGGCTATCGGTTCGGCTGGTTCATCCCGTATGCGGGGATCGGCGTTCAAGGCTTCATGACGCCTTCCTATCGCGAAACCAGCGTGTCGCCTTTCGCCCTGTCCGTCGATGGCCGCACCGCGGTCGCAACCCGCTCGCAGCTCGGCTTCCGGACGGAGCAGAAATTCAGCCTCGGCGACGGCGACGGCGTTGCGCTGCGCCTGCGCACACGGGCCGCCTGGGCCCATGATTTCTCATCCGTCCCCTATGTCGATGCCGGCTTCACATCTCTGCCTGGCTCCGCATTCCGGGTGAGGGGCGCGGCGCTCGCCAAGGACGCGCTGCTCCTGTCGGCCGGCGCGGAACTCGCCTTCGCGAACGGGTTCTCGGTGTCGGGGCTGCTCGACTCCCAGCTTGCCCGCGACTCCCGCTCCTATTCCGGTCGCGCGCAGCTGCGCTACAGCTGGTGATGGGCGGAACTGGTCATCCGGACGCGCCGCCGCACATCTGAGCCAGCCGTCAGATCCCGACGGGCCCCGGCCCGGTGGCGGCGTCGCGTGCGCCTTGTGGCCGCGTCCGCGCAGCTTTTCGCGAGACTAGGGTGGATGCCGGCTTCATTTTGAACGAAAGGAAATGCTCCGAAGGCCAAGCCCCGGCAGGATAGGCCGGGCATTGCACTGGGACGCGGCATGACGGTATCGAGCGAGGAGGAACTGGCGGCGCTGAAGCGGATCGGGAGCATCGTTGCCGACACGCTCGCGCTCATGAGCAAGGCCATCGCGCCCGGCATGACCACCCTTGAACTCGATCAGATCGGCCGGCGGTTCATGGAGGCTGCCGGGGCGCGTCCGGCTCCGGAGCTGGTTTACGGCTTTCCCGGAGCGACTTGCATCAGCGTGAACGAAGAGATCGCGCATGGCATCCCGGGGTCGCGCACGATCAACCCGGGCGATCTGGTCAATATCGACGTCTCAGCCGAGAAGGATGGCTACTTCGCCGACACCGGGGCTTCATTCGCCGTGCCGCCGGTCACGCGGGCTGTCGAGCGGCTCTGCCGAGATGGCCGCCGGGCGATGTGGACTGGCTTGCGCCAGGTGGGCGCGAACCAGCCCCTGGCCGGGATCGGGCGAGCCGTCGGAGCCTTTGCGCGCAAGAATGGCTATTCCCTGGTGCGCAACCTGGCGAGCCATGGGGTCGGCTTGTCTTTGCATGAGGAGCCGAAAGAGATCGCGACATGGCCCGATGCCGCCGAGCGTCGCATCATGAGCGAGGGGCTGGTGTTCACCGTCGAACCGTTCCTGTCCTTCGGCGCCGAATTCGCCGAGGATGGCGACGACAGCTGGACCCTCTACAGCCAGCCGCGAACCCCCACGGTTCAATACGAGCACACGGTCGTTGCGACGCGAAATGGCCCCTTGGTTCTCACATTGCCGACGCAGTGAGGACGCAGGCGGCGAAGCGAAGCCCGGCGCTCGCGCCGCGTTGAAGGCACAGCGATGGTCACAGCGGCGACCGGCTCATCCGCCGCGGCGGCAAGCCTGCGCGCGCGGCGTCTGCTGAGCGGACGCCTGACGCGTCAGCCATCGGCCTGGCCGAGCCTCACCCCGCCAGCACCCTTTGCGGCGGGAAGGTGATCTCCACCAGCGTGCCTTCCTTCTTGACGCTGGTGATCGACATCGCGGCGCGGTTGGCTTCGACCAGCGCCTTGGTCAGCGGCAGGCCCAGCCCGGTGCCGCCGGCGCGGCGGGTCGTCGGCACCTGTCGGAAGGGTTCGAGCGCCAGCTTCAGCTCGTTGTCGTCCATGCCGATGCCGGTGTCGCGCACCCGCAGGATCGCCTCGCCCTGGTCGCCCAGCGCCGTCGAGACGATGACCTGCCCGCCCGCATCGGTGAACTTCACCGCATTGGAGAGCAGGTTGATCACGATCTGGCGGATCGAACGCTGGTCGGCCACCACCGGCGGCAGCTTTGGCGAGAGCCCCGAGCGCAGCACGACGCGGCCGCGATTGGCCTCCGGCTGCAGCAGCGCGACCGCCGAGAGGGCGATTTCGTTGAGGTTGACGCTGACGAAGTCGAGATCGAGCTTGCCCGCCTCGATCTTGGCGAGGTCGAGCAGATCGTTGACCAGGCTGATGACATAGCCGCCGGACTGGTGGATGTCGCGCAGATATTCCTTGTAGCGCTCATTGGCGATCGGCCCGAAACGCTCCTCCGCCATCACCTCCGCGAAGCCGATGATGGCGTTGAGCGGCGTGCGGATCTCATGGCTGATCTTCGCCAGCACGTCGGATTTCTGGGCGCTGGCCTTCTCGGCGGCGCGCCTGGCCTCGACCAGCTCGCCCTCGGTCTTCTTCCAGGCGGTGATGTCGCGCAGCACGGCGCAGAAGCGCCGCTCCGGCCCCTCGGCGATCTGGCCCATGGTCATGAACAGCGGAATCTTGCCGCCCTGCCGCTCGCGGCCGACGACTTCGCGCCCGTCATTCATCACCGAGGCGACGCCGCCGCCCTTCAGCCCTTCGAGATAATCGAGCGCCGGGGCATGGCTTTCGGCCGCGAAGAGCAGGGTGAAGAGCTCGCCGGTGACCTCGCGCTGGTCGTAGCCGAACAGCGCCTCGGCGGTCTTGTTGAGCGAGAGCATGCGGCCGCGCTCATCGACCGTGACGACGCCGTCGGTGGCGGTGTCGAGCATGGCGACGAGCTCGTCGATGCGGGCCTCGCGCGAATCGACGTCGAGCCGGAGGGCTGCGACGCGGGCCGCGCTCTCGGCTTCCTCGGCCTCGAACTCGGCCGCCAGCTCTTCGTTCTCGACCTCTTCCTGCGTCCGGACCCGGACTTCGCCGCCGCCATCGGGATGGCGGAAGGCCATCATCGTCGCCGGTTCGCCTTGCCATGAAATGCTGGAAAGCACGGCGTCGACGCTGACGAGATGGCCGAGGCGGTCGATCAGAATCATCGCGCCGCCATCGGTGCGGGCCGCGCCCTTGATCAGCCGGCTGACGCCGCCGCCGGCCGCCATATCGTGGAGATCGGCATAATCGAGCAGGTCGAGCAAAGTCCGGTTGGCGTAGAGCGCCTCGTCATTGCGGTTGACCAGCACCGCGATCGGCAGCTTGTCGAGCAGCTCGGCATGGGAGTTGGGCAGACGCTGGCGCAGGGCCTCGGCCCGCGGGACGACAGGCCTGGGCTTGTCCTCGCCGGCTTCGACGGCGGCCTCCTCGCGCATTTGCAGCGGCGCGACCGGCGGCAGGCGCGGCCCGGGCTCGTCGTCGCCGGCGATGCGCGCGCCGAGCGCCTTGGCGATCTCGCGGAAAGCGTTGCGCTCGGCCGTGCTGAGATTGGCCTTTGACGGCTCCAGCACCGGCCTCACGGCGGTCAGGTGGCCATTGCGCAGCGGCACGATGTTGCCCGGCCCAGGAAGCTCAGGCCCAGGAAGCGCCGGCCCAGAAAGCTCAGGCGCGGGCAGCTCCAGCGCCGTCGGCTGGTCTGCCGTCGCCGTTGCGATGGGCTGCGCCTCGGGTTCAGCCGCGATGCCAGCCGCCTCGGGCGCGGCCGCGTCCTGCTGCTGACCGGCTTCGTCCTCAGGCTCCAGCAGCGGGGACTCGCTCGCTTCGCGGGCCGTCTCGATCTCTGCGACGCATTCCGGGCCGGCGGATTCGATCGCTGTGTAGGGCGGCGCCGGCTCAACCGCGGCAGTCGCGGACTCCTCCGTCGCGAGCGCGGCGTCGTCCGGCGCGAGCGACGCCGGCTCGGCCTCATCCGCGATCGTCGGGGGGAGGGCGCTCGCATCCAGCGCATCCTCAAGAATCTCGGCTTCGTCAGCCGACGCCTCCGGGACTTGCATCGGCGCGACGGCCGGGTCGGTCTCGGCCTGCGACTCGCGCGCGGCGGCGACCTCGACCTCGTCGCGCTCCTGCGCCTCCAGCTCGGGGAAGGGCTCGCGCTCGGCCAGGCGCGCCATGCCGAAACCGCGGTAACCGGCAAAGCGGCGGGCCGCGTCCAGAAGCGGCGCCGCCGACAACTCGACGCGCACGCCTTCGCCTTGCGTCTCGCTGCGCCAGAGCACGCGATGGCCGCTAAAGGTCGTCCCGGAGGCCAGCCTTTCCGCCAGCCCGCCCTCGCGATCGATCAGATCCCGACCGATCAGAGCCGACCAGCTCCGCCCAATCAGCGCCGCGGCGGCGTCTGCGCCGACGAGATCGGCGCTGTTCGGCGACAGGCTGGCAAGGCGGCCTTCCGCGTCACTCGTCCACAGGAAGCGAAGCAGCGACGGGCGCGGTTTGGGCGCT
>JBKBRD010000164.1:0-7088 GCA_046292405.1 Allobosea sp.
CCTTCGCTGCCATCATGGTTCAGGCGCTGCCAGGGCGTGCGAGCGAAACGGCCGGGCGCGTCCGCCTCGGGAGGGAAGGGGCCTGTCGCCTCGTCCTCGATCTGCTCGAAGGCGGCGCAGATCCGGTCACGCAGGCTGGCGAACCAGGCCGCGGCGCGCGGCTTCATCGCCTCGGCCAGGATCATGGCCTGCCCGGCGTCGCTTGCGGCCGCGCCGGTCTGTGTCGTCGCGCCAGCCTTATGCTCGTTCATCCCGGTCTCCCTCAGCCATGTCCCGCGCCGGCGCCGCAAAGCCGCCGAGCTGTCGCAAGGCTTCGCCCAGAATGATGGCCGCGGCAACAGCGACATTGAGCGAGCGCAGCCCGGCCTGCATCGGCACATGCACGCCGGCTTCGGCGGCGGCATAGACCTCCGGCGGCACGCCCGCCGATTCGCGCCCGACCAGGACGATGTCGCCGGGGCGGAAGTCGAACTCCGTATGGGCTGTCCGGCCGTCGGTCTCGGCGAGCACGAGGCGATGCCCGCGCCTGCGCCGCCAGGCCTCGAACGCCGTGAATCCGTCATGCCGGGCGATCGTCGCGCGTTCCAGGTAATCCATGCCGGAGCGGCGGAAATGCCGGTCCGAGACGTCGAAAGCGGCGGGCTCGACGATATCGACGGAAACCCCGAGACAGGCCGCCATGCGGATCATCGTGCCGGCGTTCTGGGGGATGTCGGGCTGGTAAAGGGCGAGGCGCAACATGCTGCTGTCATGAAATGGCCATTGGCCATGCGTCAAGCATGCTGGTCATAGCGGCGGCCGCGCACCATATCGCCGATTGTCCCAAGCCTAAGCCGATCCGCAGGAGGGCGGTCCAGCCATGTTCGCGCCCCTGTTCCGCTTTCTCGAAAGCCGCATCGACGTCTTCGCCCCGTTCGACGAGCGCGAGACCCCGCCCAAGGGCGTCTGGCCCTTCATGTGGCACCACATCAAGGGGGCCAAGGGCTGGCTCGCCCTGATCATGCTGACCGGGCTCGGCTTCAGCGGCATCGAGGCGGCGATGTATCTGATGGTCGGCTGGTTCGTCGACCTGCTGGCGACGCAGTCTCCGGACACGATCTTCCGCGACCATGGCTGGCTGCTGGCGGGCGCGGCCTTCCTGCTCGTCGTCGTGAGGCCGCTGGTCTATTTCGCCAATCACGCCATCGTCGACCAGGTCGTCGTTCCGCAGATCACCAACCAGATCCGCTGGCGCAACCATGTCTACACGCTCGGCCATGCGCTCGGCTATTTCCAGAACGATTTCGCCGGACGCCTGTCCTCCCGCGTGATCCAGGCCGGCCAGGCGATTCGCGGCGCCACGATCGAGGTCATCGACGATCTCTGGTATGCGCTGATCTTCGCCTCCGTCGCCATCGGCTTCTTCGGCTCGACCAGCCTGTGGCTGGCGCTGCCGGTCGTCGTCTGGCTGGCGGCCTATGTCGGACTGCTCGTCTATTTCGTGCCGCGCGCCAGGAAACGCTCGGAGGCCAATTCGCTCGGCCGCTCCTCGACGACGGGGCGCATCGTCGACGCCTACACCAATATCCTTACCGTCAAGCTCTTCGCCCGCGCCGATGCGGAGCGCTCCTCCGTCCGCGACTCGCTGTCGCGGTGGAACGCCTCTTTTCTCGACCTGTCTCGGCTGATCACCGGCGTCAGCGTCATCCTGCAGACGATGAACAGCCTGCTCGTGGTGGTCACCGCCTGGCTCTGCCTGCTGCTGTGGAGCCAGGGCCAGATGACGCCGGGCGCGGTGGCCGCCGCGATCGGGCTGGTGCTCAGGCTGGTGCAGATGTCGAGCTGGCTCATCCATCTCGTGCGCGGGGTCTTCGAGAATATCGGCTCGGTGCAGGAAAGCATGGAGACCATCGCCAAGCCGCATGACCTGACCGACGGCCGCGACGCCAAACCGCTGCTGGTCGACCGCGGCGGCATCCGCTTCGAGAGGGTGAGCTTCAATTACGGCCGCAAGGCCGGGCTGTTCGAAGGGCTCGATCTCGAGATCAGGCCGGGCGAGAAGATCGGGCTCGTCGGGCCCTCGGGCGCCGGCAAGTCGACGCTCGTCAATCTGTTGCTGCGGCTCTATCCGCTCGAGAGCGGCCGCATCCTGATCGACGGGCAGGATATCGCCGAGGTGACGCAGGACAGCCTGCGCGCCCAGATCGGCATGGTGACGCAGGATAATTCGCTGCTGCACCGCTCGATCGGCGACAACATCGCCTATGGCCGCATCGGCGCGACGCCGGGCGACATCGCCGAAGCGGCGCGGCGCGCATCCGCGCATGAGTTCGTGACCGGGCTCAGCGACCAGGACGGGCGCAAGGGCTTCGATTCGCGCGTCGGCGAGCGCGGCGTCAAGCTCTCGGGCGGGCAGCGTCAGCGCATCGCCATCGCCCGCGTGCTGCTGAAGGACGCGCCGATCCTGATCCTGGACGAGGCGACCTCTGCGCTCGATTCGGAGGTCGAGGCGACGATCCAGGAGCAGCTGACGACGCTGATGGAAGGCAAGACCGTGATCGCCATCGCGCACCGGCTGTCGACCATCGCCGCGCTCGACCGGCTGATCGTGCTCGATCAGGGCCGGATCGTCGATTCCGGCACGCATGCCGAGCTGGTGGCGCGCGGCGGGCTCTACGCCAGGCTGTGGTCGCGGCAATCGGGCGGCTTCCTCGCCCCGGTCGATCCGGAAACCGCCCTGTCCTGAACGCTGCGCGCACCCATGCGGATATGCGTGCAATGCAGCGTGCGAGTGTAGACTTCGTCCAATCTGCATGCCAAAGAGCGCCGCAGTGACGCGCCGTCGCATTGCGGCGGTTTCGACCTGCTCTAATTAGAGCGATAAGCACCATTCGCGGGTCCGACGGCCCGGCCGATTAGTAGAGGATTGGATCGTGGCTCACGCGACCGACACATCTTCCGGAACCACACGGCGGGACTTCCTGATGCTGGCCACCGGCGCCGCCGGCGTCGTCGGCCTCGGCGCGGTGGTGATCCCGCTGGTCAGCCAGCTCGCGCCCGATGCGCAGACCGTCGCCGCCGGCGCGCCGATGGACGTCGATCTCGGCCCGATCGCGGAAGGGCAGGCGATCAAGCTGTTCTGGCGCGGCAAGCTGATCTTCGTGCGTCACCGCACGCCCAAGGAGATCGAGGAAGCCCGCGCCGTCACCGTCGCCTCGCTGCCCGACCCGGAGGCCGACCAGGCGCGCGTCAAGGAGGGCAAGGAAGCCTTCCTCGTCGTCTACGGCAACTGCACCCATCTCGGCTGCGTGCCGCTGGGCAATGCGCCGGGCGACCCCAAGGGCGATTACGACGGCTGGTTCTGCCCCTGCCACGGCTCGCACTACGATTCGTCTGGCCGCATCCGCAAGGGTCCCGCGCCGAAGAACCTGCCGGTCCCGCCCTATGCGTTCACGGCCGACACCAAGATCAAGATCGGCTGAGCCTATCCTGGCTCGCCGCTTTCCCGTGCAGATGATACAGCCCCGAGGCCTTCGCCATGAGTGGTCATAGCTCCTACGTTCCGAAGACGGGTTTCGAGCGCTGGCTGGACGCCCGCCTGCCGATCGTGCGCCTGATGCACGATTCGGCGGTGTCCTACCCGGTTCCGCGCAACCTCAACTACTTCTGGACCTTCGGCGGCATCCTGATGTTCATGCTGGTGGCGCAGATCGTCACGGGCGTGATCCTGGCGATGCACTACACCCCGCATGCGAGCATGGCCTTCAACTCCGTCGAGCACATCATGCGCGACGTGAATTATGGCTGGCTGATGCGCTATCTGCACGCCAACGGCGCCTCGATGTTCTTCGTCGCCGTCTATGTCCACATCTTCCGCGGCCTGTATTACGGTTCCTACAAGGCGCCGCGCGAGGTGCTCTGGATCCTCGGCGTGGTCATCTTCCTGCTGATGATGGCGACGGCGTTCATGGGCTACGTGCTGCCCTGGGGCCAGATGTCGTTCTGGGGCGCGACCGTCATCACCAACCTGTTCTCGGCGCTGCCGGTGATCGGCGAGACGATCGTCACCTTCCTGTGGGGCGGCTACTCGGTCGACAACCCGACGCTGAACCGCTTCTTCTCGCTGCACTTCCTTCTGCCCTTCATGATCTTCGGCGTCGTCATCCTGCACGTCTGGGCGCTGCATCATGTCGGACAGAACAACCCGACCGGCGTCGAAGTGAAGAACGTCGCCAAGGACACCGTGCCGTTCACGCCGTACGCGACGATCAAGGATCTGTTCGCGATGGTGTGCTTCATCGCGCTGTTCTCCTGGTTCGTGTTCTACACCCCGAATTTCCTGGGGCATGCCGACAACTACATCCCGGCCAATCCGGCCGCGACTCCGGCCCACATCGTGCCGGAATGGTACTTCCTGCCCTTCTACGCGATCCTGCGCGCCATCCCCGACAAGCTCGGCGGCGTGCTGGCGATGTTCGCCGCCATCGCGGTGCTCGCCTTCCTGCCGTGGATCGACACCTCCAAGGTGCGCTCGATGAGCTATCGCCCGGTCGCTCGCATCCTGTTCTGGGCCTTCGCGGTGGTCTGCATCATCCTGGGCTGGCTCGGCGCCATGCCGGCGGAGGGCGGTTACGTCATCGCCTCGCAGATATTCACGCTGCTGTATTTCAGCTACTTCGTCGCTCTGTTCGTGCTCGGCATTTTCGAGAAGCCGCTGCCGCTGCCGAGCTCGATCGCCGACTCCGTGCTGGGCGCGATGAAGGGTGGTTCAGGCGCACGCCTTGCCGCCGCCACCGCCTCCGAACCGCAGGCCAAGGGCTGAGGATCATGAACACCAGGACTTTGCGCCTCGCGCTCGTCGGCCTCGCCGCCGGTCTCTCCGTCTCCGCCGCAAGCAGCGCTTTCGCCGCCAGCGAGCGCGTCATCCCGCCGGGGCTGAGCTGGAGCTTCTCAGGCCCATTCGGCACCTTCGACCGCGCGCAGCTGCAGCGCGGCTTCAAGGTGGTGAAGGAGGTCTGCGCCAACTGCCATTCGATGTCGCTGATGCGCATCCGCAACCTCGCGCAGCCAGGCGGGCCGGAATTCACGCCCGGGCAGGTCACGGCGCTGGCCGCGACCTACACCGTCAAGGACGGCCCCAACGATCAGGGCGAGATGTTCGAGCGTCCGGGGCGTCCCGCCGACGCCTTCCCGTCGCCCTTCCCGAACGAGCAGGCCGCCCGCGCCGCCAATGGCGGGGCCTACCCGCCCGATCTCTCCGTGCTGGCCAAGGCCCGCACCTATGAGCGCGGTTTCCCGAAATTCGTGTTCGACATGGTCACCCAGTACCAGGAGCAGGGGCCGGACTACATCGCGGCGCTGCTTGCCGGCTACAAGGACCCGCCGCCCGAGGGCGTCACCCTGCTGCCGGGCCAGTATTACAACACCTATATGCCCGGCCATCTCATCGCCATGCCCCCGCCGATGCAGGACGGGCAGGTCGAATACCCCAAGGGCCCGGATGGCAAGTCGCCGGTGCCGGAGACCGTGGCGCAGTACTCCAAGGACGTGGCGGCCTTCATGGTCTGGATGGCCGAGCCGCATCTCGAGCAGCGCAAGCGCATCGGCATGATGGTGATGGCCTTCCTCTTCATCTTCGGCGGGCTGCTCTACTACACGAAGAAGAAGATCTGGGCGCGCATGCCCGCCGCCGCCTGACCAGGCTGACGACCGAAGGCCCCGGAAACGGGGCCTTTTTCGTTGGGAGCCGCGATGTGCGACGATGACGAGGCGAGGCGGCTGAATCTCATCCGCAATGAGCGGTTGAAGCTCTCGGCGACGTATTTGAATGGGCTGGCGCTGACCCTTTTCGCCATTGGCACGTTCGGGCCAGTGATAGCCAATTTCAATGGCGCTGCCTCTTCGATCACTGTCGCAGCTGCCGTGGTTTCTTTCATTTGTGGAACAGTCAGCGTCGTCCTACATTATGTGGCGTCGCGACTGCTCGGAGGCCTCAGACCATGACAACGTTTCAGATGCTGTCCCTCCTGGTGGCGCCCGTGCTCGCACTGGGTATCGGCGGGCTGGTGTACTGGACGAATGCGCGCTTCAACCGATGACGCCTGCCGTCCTTGGAATCATCGGCGGATCGGGGCTTTACGATCTGCCCGGACTGACCGACCTGCGGGAAGAGCGGATCGAAAGCCCATGGGGCGAACCGTCCGACAGCCTGCGCATCGGTTATCTCGGCAAGACCAAGATCGTCTTCCTGCCGCGTCATGGCCGCGGTCATGCGATCCCGCCCTCCGAGATCAACTACCGCGCCAATATCGACGTAATGAAGCGCGCCGGCGTGACCGATCTCGTCTCGCTTTCGGCCTGCGGCTCCTACAAGGCGGAGCTCTATCCGGGACTGTTCGTGATGGTCGACCAGTTCGTTGACCGCACCGTGCGGCGGGAGAGCAGCTTCTTCGGCAAGGGCTGCGTCGCCCATGTTTCCTTCGGCCACCCTGTCGGTCCGGCCTTGCAGGCGCGGCTCGTCGCGGCGGCGCAGGCTGAAGGGCTCGCCTGCGTCAAAGGCGGCACGCTGGTGACGATGGAGGGGCCGCAATTCTCGACGCTGGCCGAGTCCCTGACCTACAAATCGCTCGGTTACGATCTGATCGGCATGACGGCGATGCCGGAGGCCAAGCTGGCGCGCGAGGCGGAGATCACTTACGCGACCGTCGGCATGGTCACGGATTTCGATTGCTGGCACGAGGATCACGGCGCGGTCGATGTCGCGGCGGTGGTGGCGGTGCTGCACGGCAATGCCGAGAAGGCGCGGCGGCTGGTGGCGCGACTCGCCGCCGATTTCCCGGAAGAGCGCGAGCCGTGCCCGGCGGGATCGCACAACGCGCTCGACACAGCGATCATCACCGCGCCCGCCTATCGTGACCCCGCCATGTTGGCGAAGTTGGACGCAGTGGCGGGGCGCGTTCTGGGCGTCGATGCCCGAGCTGTCTGAGCGGCGTCCCACCCCTTGACCGGTAGCCCGTTTCGCAGGACCACAGCCAGGCCCTGCCGAACCAGCCTTGCGAGAGCTCCCACCCCATGAACCTCGCCGACAGCATCCGCTCCATCCCGGACTA
>JBKBRD010000165.1:0-7075 GCA_046292405.1 Allobosea sp.
CGCCCATTCCAAAGGCGCGCCTTGCGATGTCATCCCACAACATGGTCCCGGCCCTCCGCGGGGAGGTTCAGGATCGCCGAAGCGGATGAGCAGATCGTAAATTCCCGCGCCTGCCTGCTGGAATATGCAAGGCATTTAACGGATTCATGAAAGCGTGGTGAAAGGTTTGGTAATGCCCGGACCGCTCAGGCGAGGCGCAAGGGCTGGGCCGCTTCTGCCCCGACAGGCTTGATCCGATAGAAGCAGGAGCGCCGGCCGGTGTGGCAGCAGCCGCCATCGCCCGCTACCTTGACCCTGATCCAGATCGCATCCTGGTCGCAATCGACCCGCATCTCGACGATGGTCTGGATCTGCCCGGAGGTGTCGCCCTTGCGCCAGAGCTGCCGGCGCGAGCGCGACCAGTACCAGGCTTCGCCGGTCTCGATGCTGCGCTTCAGCGAGTCCGCGTTCATATGGGCGACCATCAGCACCTCGCCGCTATCGGCCTCGGTGGCGACGCAGGTGACGAGCCCGTTGGCGTCGAAGCGGGGCGCCAGAACCTCGCCCTCTTCCAGGGCCAGCTTGTCGGCGACAGCGGGGAATGTGGACATGGCGGCTCCGCACGTGTCAGGGGCGCGCGCCTTTTAGACCAACGCTTCTCAAAGCGATATCCCGGCCTTCACCCATCGGGACGCCGCATGCGGCGCCCGCGGATCATGGCCGGGCGCAGATCGCGTCACAGCCCGGCCGATTTCACCATGGTGAAGAAACGGACCTGCTCGGAGGCTTCCTTGAACAGGCCGGTATATTGCGTCGTCATCGTCGAGGAGCCCTGCTTCTGCACGCCGCGCATCGACATGCACATATGCTCGGCCTCGACCAGCACCGCGACGCCGCGCGGCTTCAACGCCTTCTCGATCGACTGGGCGATCTGCGCCGTCATCGTCTCTTGTGTCTGCAGGCGGCGGGCGAAGACATCGACGAGGCGCGCCAGCTTCGACAGGCCGACGACGCCCTTGGAGGGGTAGTAGCCGATATGCGCCCTGCCGACGAAAGGCACCATGTGGTGCTCGCAATGCGAATAAAACGGGATGTCGCGCACCAGGATCATGTCCTGATAGCCTTCGACCTCCTCGAAGACCCGGTCGAGGATCGCGTCGGGATCCTCGTCATAGCCTTTGTAGAATTCCTTATAGGCCTTGGCGACACGCCGCGGCGTGTCGAGCAGCCCTTCTCGCGAAGGGTCGTCGCCCGCCCAGAGCAGAAGCGTGCGCACGGCCTCTTCCGCGTGTTCCTGCGTCGGCTGCATCATCAGAAACTTGTCTGCAGAGCGGCTGAGAGTGCGCTCGACGGACAAGGACTTAACCACAGGGTTCATGTGGCGCCTCCCGTTACGGTGAAGTGTCCTACGCAGCCGGATCCGAAATGGACCTGCGACATTTGTGCAAGCGCTCGAATTGTCTGCGACCATTGCGCCCTGCGCCTCGAGACGCGGCCGCGATCCCTCCCATCCGCAGGGAATGCGTACTATATCGGTAACGGAGCGGTTCGTTCCACCCCCACGGGACCATGACATGCTGACCGATGTCTACAACAAGCGTATCCTGGAACTCGCTGCGAATATTCCGCGGCTTGAGCGCCTGCCCACCCCCGACGCCACGGCCAAGGCGCATTCGCGCCTCTGCGGCTCGACCGTGACGGTGGATCTCAGCATGGACGGCGATGTCGTCACCGCCTTCGGCCATGAGGTGAAGGCCTGCGCGCTGGGGCAGGCCTCCTCGGCGATCATGGCGCAGCATGTGGTCGGCTCGACCGCGCAGGAATTGCGCCAGGTGCGCGAACTGGCCCGCGCCATTCTCAAGGAGAACGCCGATCCGCCGGACGGCAAATGGGGCGACCTTGCGGTGCTGGCGCCGGTGCGCGACTACAAGGCGCGCCACGCCTCGACCCTGCTGACCTTCGATGCGGTGGTCGACGCCATCGACCAGATCGAGGCGCGCCGGCAGGCTGGCGCGGCCTGAGCCTATTTCAGGTGGAAGGATTTGCGAATCTCGGGCCGGGTCTCGTCGAAGCGGGCGCGGAAGGCGCGGTCTTCGAGCAGGGCCTTCGCCACCGCCCGGCCGGCCTTGTCGCCGGCGACGAGATCGGACGGGAAATGGAAGCCGCAGACGAGCCGGCTTTCGTCATAGCTCTTCACCCGTTCCTCGAACTTGGCGGCCATTTCGGGCACGGCTTGGCTCAGGAGCTCGGCATAGAGCGCTGCTGTCGCGGCATGGCCGGCGGGAAACGAGCTGCCATCCGGGCGTCCGCCCGGGCAGGGCTTGACGCGCACCTTGTTCCACATCTGGAACGGCCGTTGCCGGCTGGTCAGCCGCCGCACGCCGAGCAGCACGATGCTGAGCTCCACCTGCGCTTCGCGAAACAGCAGGCGCATCTCGCGCTGCGCCCCCTCGGCATAAGAGTGGTCGATCCCGTCGAGGAAACGGGTCAAGGTCTGGTACTGGTCGGCGATGGCCGCCTTCTCGCGCTCGGGCGTCCGGTTCTGCGTGATCTGCAGCACCTGCTCGAATTCGGCTCTCGCCTCGGGCGAGTTCTGGGCGGGGGGCAAGCCGATGATCTTGACGAGATCGACCTTGCCGGGTTCGAGCCAGAGCAGGGTCGAGCGCTGCTGCGCCTGCGCGGCGAGCGGGAGCGCCATGAGGCTGGCGGAGGCGATGACGAGCGTCGCCGCGAGGCGAAGGGCGACAGGCCGCAAGGCGGAACGTAACATGGCGAATCCCGGCACGGATGATGAGCGCGATGAAATGGCATCGATCCGTCGCTTGTCACGTCTTTTCGCGCATGCGCCGCGTCGCGGCGCGCATTTCCTGATCCGCGGCTATCAACTCAGCCTGTCGATGCTGGTGGGAAGACAGTGCCGGCACTGGCCGAGCTGTTCGGCCTACACCGATCAGGCGATCCAGCAATACGGGTTGTGGCGAGGCGGCTGGGTCGGCTTTGCGCGGATCTGCCGCTGCAACCCGCTCGGCACCAGCGGCATAGATCTGGTCTGCGAGGAGCTGCCGCCGCGCGCCCGCTGGTATCGGCCCTGGCGTTACGGGCGCTGGCGCGGGGTCAATGCGCCGGCAGAGGACGCAAACCAGGCCGGTGGACGCAACTCGGCTTGCGAGCCCTGATCCTTCGAGGTCACCCTGCGAGCCTCATCCGGATGCGGGGCCGATGGGGCATTCGGCGCGCGCAGCCGATTGCCTCGCGCCCGGCGCTGGTATACGGGCAAGCCACGCGCGAGCCGAACCGGCTGCAGGCTCCCGCGAACGCTCGAAAATGCAGCCGGCCTTGACTTACGGGGTTCGTATCCCCGAGTGAGCAGGACATCCGTCGATGACGATCTCCCTGACATTTCCCGATGGCGCCCAGCGCGAGTTCCCCTCCGGCATCACCGGGGCTGCGATCGCCGGCGGCATTTCCCCCTCTCTGCTGAAGCGCACCGTCGCGATGGCGATCGACGGCACGGTCGTCGATCTCACGGATCCGATCGAGCGCGACGCCAGAATCGAATTCCTGACCCGCGACGACCCGCGCGCGCTGGAGCTGATCCGGCACGATTGCGCCCACGTTCTCGCCGAGGCGGTGCAGGCGCTCTATCCGGGCACGCAGGTGACGATCGGCCCGGTGATCGAAGGCGGATTCTTCTATGATTTCGCCCGCAACGAGCCGTTCACGCCCGAGGATTTCGCCCCGATCGAAGCGAAGATGCGCGAGATCATCGCGCGCGACAAACCCTTCACCAAGGAAGAATGGAGCCGCGACAAGGCCAAGGCCTTCTTCCGCGACAAGGGCGAGGCGTTCAAGGTCGAGCTGGTCGACGCCATCCCCGAGGACCAGACGCTGAAGATGTACGCGCAGGGCGATTGGATCGACCTCTGCCGCGGCCCGCACATGACGTCGGTCGGCAAGGTCGGCACGGCCTTCAAGCTGATGAAGGTCGCCGGCGCCTATTGGCGCGGCGACAGCAACAACCCGATGCTGACGCGCATCTACGGCACCGCCTTCGCCAAGCAGGAGCAGCTCGACGCGCATCTCAAGCAGATCGAGGAGGCGGAGAAGCGCGACCACCGCAAGCTCGGCCGCGAGATGAACCTGTTCCACTTCCAGGAGGAGGGGCCGGGCGTCGTGTTCTGGCACTCCAAGGGCTGGCGGCTGTTCCAGGAGATCCTGACCTATATGCGCCGCCGGCTGGCCGCCGATTACGAAGAGGTCAACGCGCCGCAGATTCTCGACAAATCGCTCTGGGAGACCTCCGGCCATTGGGGCTGGTACCAGGACAACATGTTCGCGGTTAAGTCGGCCTCGGCCTTCGAGAATCCCAACGACCCGACGCGCGACCAGAAGGTGTTCGCGCTGAAGCCGATGAACTGCCCCGGCCATGTGCAGATCTTCAAGCATGGTCTGAAGAGCTATCGCGATCTGCCGATCCGACTTGCGGAATTCGGCGCGGTGCATCGCTACGAGCCGTCCGGCGCGCTGCATGGGCTGATGCGCGTGCGCGGCTTCACCCAGGACGATGCGCACATCTTCTGCGCCGAGGAGCATCTCGCCGCCGAGTGCCTGAAGATCAACGAGCTGATCCTGTCGGTCTACGCCGATTTCGGCTTCACCGACGATCTCGTCATCAAGCTCTCGACACGGCCCGACAAGCGCGTTGGGACGGATGCGATGTGGGACCATGCCGAGGCTGTGATGAACCGCGTGCTGGTGCAGATTGCGGAGGAATCGGGCGGGCGCATCAAGACCGAGATCAATCCGGGCGAGGGCGCCTTCTACGGGCCGAAATTCGAATATGTGCTGCGCGACGCCATCGGCCGCGACTGGCAATGCGGCACGACGCAGGTCGATTTCAACCTGCCGGAGCGCTTCGGGGCGTTCTATATCGGCTCGGATGGCGAGAAGAAGACGCCGAGTATGGTGCACCGCGCGATCTGCGGCTCGCTGGAGCGCTTCACCGGCATCCTGATCGAGAATTTCGCCGGCCACTTCCCGCTCTGGCTGGCGCCCGAGCAGATCGTGGTCTGCCCGATCACGTCGGAGGCCGATGATTACGCCGAGCAGGTCACCATCGCCTGCATGAACGAGGGGCTGCGCGCCCGCGCCGATCTGCGCAACGAGAAGATCAGCTACAAGGTGCGCGAGCATTCGCTGGCGAAGGTTCCAGTGATCCTCGCAGTCGGCAAGCGCGAAGCGGAGGAGCGGACCGTGACGGTGCGCCGCCTCGGCAGCCAGGCGCAGACGGTGATGAGCCTCGACGCCGTGCTGGCGGCGCTGACGGAGGAGGCGATGCCGCCCGATCTGAAGCGGGCGAAGGCGGCGCGGGGCTGAGCGAGAGAGCCGCCGCCGCTTGACCGGCCGCGGCTTTCCCATGACACACTCACGGCCATGCTGACCGGTTCCTATCACAAGCGGCTGAAGGCCGATCTCGGCCGCTGGGTGGGCGAAGGCCTGGTCAGCGCCGAGAGCGCCGCCGCGATCCGCCGTTCGCTCGACAGCCAAAGTGGGTTCCGGCTGCCGGGGCTGCTCGGCTTGTTTGGCGGCCTGCTGATCGCATCCAGCGTCGCCGCCTTCGTCGCGGCGAACTGGGAAGAGACGCCACGGCTCCTGAAGCTCGCAATGATCCTGATCGGCGTCGCCGCCGCGCTGTTCTACGCCGTCAGGCTGGAGAAGCGGGGCTCGACGCTCGGGGCCGAGGCGGCCACGACCTGTGCGGTGCTGATCTTCGCCGCGGGCGTGGCCCTCATCGGCCAGATGTACCACCTCCCCACGGATTGGCCGGGCGGCGCGCTGCTGATCGCGCTCGGAGCGCTGGCGGTGGCGCTGCTGCAGCGCTCCGACGGGGCCTTGATGGCAGCGCTGGTCGCGATGGCTTTGTGGAGCGGCGGGCGCTGGGCCGAGGCGCAAGGCGCGCTCCACCTGCCGTTCCTCTTGCTTTACGGGCCGGCGGTCTGGCTCGCGCTGGGGCGTTCGAACCGCGCGGTGCATCACCTTGCCGTGCTGGCGCTGATCGGCTGGTTGGCTCTTCTGCCTGGGCAGGAGCTGTTCATGCGCTTCGATTTCGGCATCGTCGCCTATGGGCTGGCGCTCTCCGTCGGCTTCGTGGCGCTCGGCGCCTTGGCTCTCGATCGCAGCTGGCCGGCGTTGCTGACGGCGTTTCTGTCCTGGGGACTGATCGGCCTGCAGCTTGGGCTCGGCGTCGAGCTGTTCCGCATCCTCGACAAGGGCGCCGCCCAGGCCGGCTCCGCCGCGCTTCTGGTCTATCTCGCCTATGCCGCAGCGATTCCGGCGACCCTCGGCCTCGTCGCTCTGGCTCGGGAGCGACGCTTCGCCTGGCCGCTCGGGCTCGCTCTGCTGGTTTCGTTGCTGATCCCGCTCGTGTTCTGGAGCGGCGCGGCTGCCTGGCTGGCCGGCAGGGTCGTGGTCGCCGGGCTCATTCTCGTCGTGGCGATGGCGCTGGTCGTCGCCGGCTCGGCTGGAGGCGTGCGGCGCATGCTGCTGGCGGGCGCGGGCCTGTTTGGCATCGCCGTGCTGATCCTGCTCTGGCAGACGGTCGGGACGTTGCTCAGCCAGTCGCTGTTCTTCCTGGTCGCGGGGGCGGCGCTGCTCGTGCTCGCGCGGGCGACGCGGGCCTTGCTCGCTCGCTTCGCCAGGGCGACCGAGGAGGGGGCATGAAGCGCGTTCCTACCGTCGATGCCTGGATCAAAGCCGTGCCGCCGCTCTGGCGCGGCGTGCTGTCGCTGCTGGTTCTGTGCGGCGCGCTGCTGGCGCTGGTCGAAAGCCGGGCCGGCATCCTGCGCAGCGGCGCGGAGGTCAGGCTCAAGACCGCGCCGGTCGATCCGCGCGATCTCTTCCGCGGCGATTATGTTGTGCTGAGCTATGAGATCAGCCTGGTCGACGCCGCGGCGGGCGAGGGCGATCTCAGGCGCGGCGACCCGGTCTTCGTCAAGCTCAGCCCTGGACCGGACGGCTTCGCCAGGGCCAACGGCGTCTTCCGCAGCAGGCCGCCGCTGGCGAGCGGCGAGACGGCCATCGCCGGCCGCATTCGCTC
>JBKBRD010000166.1:0-7068 GCA_046292405.1 Allobosea sp.
ACGGCGTTGGGGCGACGCACCGAAAGCCCGTCGAGGAAGGTGACGATCGCCGCCGGGCGTCCGGCCAGGCGGCTGACGGTGACGCCGTCGCGCATGCGCACCGGCTGCGGGCAGGTCAGCCCGCGCGTCGCCAGATGCTCCATCAGCGAAATGAAGAAGGGCAGATCCGCCTCCTCCGTCCGCTCCTCGTAGAGCGTCAGGATGTAGAAGGCGCGCGTCGTATGCAGCAGGAAATTGGAGTTGGAGACGCCTTCCGCGATGCCCTTCACGGCAAGCAGATCGCCGATATCGTAGCGCGCCACGAAAGCGGCGAGTTCGTCGTCGGGAACTTCGGTGTAGACGGCCAAGATCGTGCCTTCTCGCTCGCCTATTCGGCCGGGGTCGGCTGCGGCTCGCCGCGCAACTCGCGCGGCAGCGGGAAGAAGACGCTCTCATCGGCGGTCGTCACGGTCTCGACCCGGACTTCGTAGCGCTCGGCGAAAGCGTCGATGATCTCCTCGACCAGCACCTCAGGCGCGCTCGCGCCTGCGGTCAGTCCGAGCCGACCGATGTTGCCGAAAACCGACCAGTCGATCTCGTCGGTGCGCAGCACCAGCCGCGCCACCGGGCAGCCGGCGCGCTCCGCGACTTCGCGCAGGCGCTGCGAATTGGAGGAATTGGGCGAGCCGACCACGATCATCGCATCGACCTTCGGCGCGACATGCTTCACCGCCTCCTGGCGGTTGGTGGTGGCGTAGCAGATATCCTCGCGATGGGGACCGACCAGCCCCGGGAAGCGCGCCTGCAGCGCCTCGACGATCTCGCGGGTGTCGTCGACCGAAAGCGTCGTCTGGGTCACGAAGGCGAGCGCCTGGCCCTCAGGCGGGGCGAGGCGAGCGACGTCGGCGAGCGTCTCGATCAGCGTGATCGCGCCGGGAGGCAGCTGGCCCATGGTGCCGATCACCTCGGGATGGCCGGCATGGCCGACGAGCAGGATATGCCGGCCGCGCTTGTGATGAACCTCCGCCTCGCGATGGACCTTCGTCACCAGCGGGCAGGTGGCGTCGATGGCGAAGAGATGACGCGACTGCGCCTCCGCCGGCACGGATTTCGGCACGCCATGGGCGGAAAAGATCACCGGGCGCGTGGCGTCGGGCACCTGCGACAGCTCGGCGACGAAGACCGCGCCCTTCCGCTTCAGCGATTCGACCACGTATTTATTGTGGACGATCTCGTGGCGGACATAGACCGGCGCGCCATGCAGGCTCAGCGCCTTCTCGACCGCGTCGATGGCGCGCACGACGCCGGCGCAGAACCCGCGCGGCGTGCAGAGCAGGATGTCGAGCGGCGGCTTGGTCACGCGGGACAAGGATCCAGAAGGCTGATGCGCCTTCTTTCGGTGTGAAGCGGGCGATGTCAAGGAAGGCCGGCTGCGCGACGGGCGCACACGGCCTCTTGCAACCGCGCCCTCGCGGTTTGCGCCGCAACATCCTAGATTGACCCGTTCACAGCCGGCCTCGGGCAGCCGCGCCATCCATGCAACATCCGGATTCGAGCAGCCATGGCCGACGCATCCCATACCAGTTTCCTGCCGCCGATCCTGACCTTCTGCGCCGGCGCCGTGCTGGCGGTGCCGCTGTTCCGGCGGCTGGGACAGTCGGCGGTGCTGGGCTATCTCGCCGCCGGCATCGTCATCGGCCCCTCCGTGCTGGAGGTGATCAAGGATCCCGACACGATCCGCGGCACGGCCGAGATCGGCGTGGTGCTGCTGCTCTTCCTTGTCGGGCTCGAATTGCAGCCCGAGCGGCTCTATTCGATGCGCAAGGACATTCTGGGCGCGGGCCTGGCCCAGATGACGCTCAGCGCCGGTCTGATCGGCGCCGTCGCCTGGGGATTCGGATTTTCCGTCGGCGGTTCGGTGGCGGTGGGGCTGGCGCTCGCCTTGTCGGCGACCTCGATCGCGCTGCAATTGCTGGAGGAGCGCGGCGATGGCAGCGAGGCCTATGGCCGGCGCACCTTCTCGATCCTGCTGTTCCAGGACATCTCGATCGCCCCGGCGCTGGCGCTGCTGCCGCTATTGGCCACGACCGGGGCGGCGGGCGGCGGCGCGACCGAGGCGGCGACGGCGCTGGGACTGGCGGCCGCAGCGGTGGCCGCCATCGTCATCGCCGGGCGCTACGCGCTGAACCCGTTCTTCCGCATTCTCGCCAAGACCGGCGCCAAGGAGGTGATGACGGCGGCCGCGCTGCTGATCGTGCTCGGCTCGGCCCTGCTGATGGAGCATGTCGGGCTGTCGATGGCGATGGGGGCCTTCCTGGCCGGCGTGCTGCTGGCCGATTCGCATTTCCGTCATGAGCTGGAAGCGGATATCGAGCCGTTCCGCGGCGTGCTGCTCGGGCTGTTCTTCATGGCGGTCGGCATGTCGCTCGACCTGGCGCTGGTGCTTGAAAATGCGCTGCTGCTGGCGCTGCTCGCGCCGCTGCTGGTGCTGGCCAAGATCGCCATCGCGGCCTCGATCCTGCGCGCCTCCTGCTCCTCGATGACGGAAGCGGTGCGGGCCGGCGCCCTGCTCTCCCCGGCCGGCGAGTTCGCCTTCGTGCTGCTTCCGCTCGGCGTCTCGCTCGGCCTGCTGAACGACAGGCAGGGCGCGATCGCGACCGCGTTGGCGGCGCTGTCGATGCTGCTCGGCCCGGTTCTCGCCAAGCTGATCGACGGCTTCCTGCTCTCGCGGGCGACGACCGAGACGATGGCGGAGGATTTCGAGGGCGCGGCCGGCGCCTCCGTGGTGGTGATCGGCTTCGGCCGCTTCGGCCAGATCGTCACCCAGGCGCTGCTGCTGCAGCATATCGACGTCACCGTCATCGATTCCGATGTGGAGCGCATCCGCTCGGCGGCGAAGTTCGGCTTCAAGGTCTATTATGGCGACGGGACGCGGCTCGACGTGCTCAAGGCGTCGGGCGCCGGCAAGGCGCGGGTGATCTGCATCTGCGTCGACGACAGGGCCGCCGCCCTGCGCATCGCCGAGATCGCCAAGTCGGAATTTCCCTCCGCCCGCATCCATGCCCGCGCCTATGATCGCATCCATGCGATCGAGCTGATGAAGGCCGAGGTCGACTACCAGATCCGCGAAACCTTCGAATCGGCGCTGGGTTTCGGCCGGGTGACGCTGGAGGGGCTTGGGCTGACCTATGACGAGGCGAGCCTGATCATCGACCATGTCCGCGAGCGCGATCAGCAGCGCATGGAGATCCAGTTCACCGAAGGCATCGGCGCGGCCCTCACCAAGGTTCCGCGCGTGACGCCGGAGCCGCTGGTGAAGCCGAAGGCGAAGTCGAAGGCGCTGACGGCCGAGACCGAGGACGTCATCGGCGGAGCGGAGGTCGCGGTCGGCGGCGTCGGCGAGCCGGAACGGTGAGCGCCACGCAACCCGCCTCGCAGGCGGTCTTCGTCACCGGCTCGACCATGCGCCATGTCACGGTGATGACCGCGACCGGCTCGATCGGGCTGATGGCGATCTTCCTCGTCGATCTCCTGTCGCTGCTCTACGTCTCCTGGCTCGGCCGGCCGGAGGCGACGGCCGGCGTCGGCTTCGCGACCATCGTGCTGTTCTTGATGATTTCCATCAATATCGGTTTGATGATCGCGGCGACGGCGCTCACCGCGCGCCGGCTCGGCAGCGACGATCGCGAAGGGGCGCGCCGAATCGCCGGCTCAACCATGGCGATGATGGCGGTGGCAGGGATCGCGCTGTCGCTCATTGCCTTGCCGCTGCTGCCCTGGTTGTTGCGACTGCTGGGCGCCCATGACGAATCCTACGCGGTCGCATTGTCGTTCCTGACCATCGTGCTGCCATCCAACGCGCTGATGGCGCTCGGCATGGGCTTTTCCGGCATCCTGCGCGCGGTCGGCGACGCCAGGCGCGCGATGTTCGTCACGCTGGGCGGCGGGCTGGCGACGGCGGGGCTCGATCCGCTGTTCATCTTCGGCTTCGGGCTGGGGCCCGACGGAGCCGCCTGGGCGATCGTGGCGTCGCGGGTGATCATCGCGGCGGTGGGCTTTCACGGCGCGGTCAGCGTCCACGCCATCGTCGCGCGGCCGAGCCTGTCGACCATCGCGGCGGATTTCCCCGCCGCGATGGCGATCGCGGCGCCCGCCATCCTGACCAACCTGTCGACCCCGGTCGCCAACGCCGTCTTCGCCAGCGTCATGGCCCGATTCGGGGATGGCGCCATGGCGGCGCTGGCGATCATGGACCGGTTGGTGCCCGTCGCCTTCGGCGTCTTGTTTGCGCTGTCGGGCGCGGTCGGGCCGATCCTTGGGCAGAACTGGGGCGCCGGCCGTTTCGACAGGATGCGGCGCGGCCTGACCGATTCCGCCATCTTCGCCGTCGCCTGCGTCGTCGTCGCCTGGCTGGCGCTGGTTCTGTTGCGCGAGCCGATCGTGCTGGCTTTCGGCGCGCAGGGTCTGACCGCCGAGCTGGTGCGTTTCTTCTGCCTGCTGTCCGGGCCGATGTGGATCTTCGTCGGGCTGCTCTTTGTCGCCAACGCCGCCTTCAACAATCTCGGCATGCCGTTTCTCTCGACCGTGTTCAGCTGGGGCCGCGCGACGCTGGGCACCATGCCGCTCGGCATTCTCGGCGCGCATTATGGCGGCCCGCAAGGCGCTCTGCTCGGTTCGGCGGTGGGCGCCGTGATCTTCGGGATCGTCGCGCTGATCTACGCCTATCGCGGCATCGCGAGGCTGGAGCGCAGGGCGCAGGGCGACGCGGCCGCGCTGACACCGGTGTCGGCCCCCGCCGAAGCGGGTTGATGCTGGCGTCACCTCCTCACAGGATGCGGGCACAGGGGGACAGATTGAACGCCAACCCGTCCTGGCGAGGCGCGTGAGCGACGAAGCAATCCAGGGGCGCGTCTCGCTCCACGCGCTGGATTGCTTCGCTACGCTCGCAAGGACGGGAGCAGTGACCTTCGCCCTCCCCTCAGCCCTCATCCTGAGGAGGCCCGCAGAGCCGTCTCGAAGGATGAGGGATCGCGTCTTGCGACAGCATCGTCCGAAAACCCGTTCCCACTTTTCCGCATCATGCTCTATCGTTCCCCACCAGCGGCAGCAGACCGCGAAACAGCGGGAGGAACGCCATGATGAACCTGTTCGACATCATGCAGCAGGCCCAGAACGGCCAGGGCATGCAGAATATCGCGCGGCAATTCGGCTTGAGCCAGCAGCAGGCGCAGGCCGCGATCGAGGCGTTGCTTCCCGCCTTCTCGATGGGGCTGCAACGCCAGACGCAGGACCCCTACGCTTTCGGCAGCCTGGCGCAGATGATGACCGCCAACCCCTATGCGCGGATGTTCGACAGCCAGGGCGACGGCATTCCCAATCAGGCGCAAGGCATGGGCAATACTGTGCTCGGCCAGCTTTTCGGCTCGAAGGAGGTCAGCAACGCCGTCGCCGCGCAGGCCGCGGCGACGACCGGCGTCGGCCAGGCCATTCTCAAGCAGATGCTGCCCGTGATCGCGGCGATGCTGATGGGCGGCCTGTCGAAATCGGCCTCCAACCGCGGGCTCGACGGGTTTTTCGGCCAGTTCGCGGAGATGATGAGCGGCAAGGCGGCGCAGCCCCAGGCCCAGGCCAACCCGGTCAATCCGCTCGACGCCATTCTCGGCGGGTTCTTCGGCAATGCCGGCCAGCCGCCGCAACAGCCGCAGCCGCAGCCGCAGGGCGGCGCCATGGGCGGCGACGCTTTCGGCGGGATGCTGGGTCAGATCCTCAGCGGCATGATGGGCGGCGCCCAGCCCGGCGCCACCGCTGCGACCAATCAACCGCGCGAGCAGCCGCGGGAGCAGCCTGCGGAGGAACCGACGCCGGGTGAGCCAGGGCCGGGCGCGCTCGGGCTCGACGCGCTCAACCAGATGTTCGAACATGGCCGCAAGGTGCAGGACCAGCATCAGAATGCGCTCAAGGACATTTTCGACAGCATGCTCGGCGGCCAGCGCCGCTAGAGCGGTTTCCGATCTGACTGAATCAGATCGGCCGTCTATCTCTTCGTTGTGTCCCTCAACCGGTATCCGCTAGATGGGATGATGCTCTGGCACTCTGCCATCCGGGCATAAAAAAGGGCGGAAGCCTAAGCTTCCGCCCTGAGGACGTGCCGCCCCAAGGGGTCAGGCGCAGCACGCTAGCTCCGATTCCGACGGGCCGGCGCCCATCAGCGTGACGGTCGCGGCCCCTGCGGCCGCGCGGTCGGCGCGGCGATGCTCGACATGGGACTGACGTTCGGCTTCGTCCCGACGCATGGCCGCGACGCTGGAGCGTTCGCCGGCGCGGGCTGCGAGGGCGGCGGTCGGATCGCGCAGCCAGGAGGTGGCCAGCGCGCCGTCCACGTCGGAACGCGAAAGACCGATATCCTTCAGCGCGCGCTCATCCATTTCGGAGAGCAGGTGCATCTCGCGTCGATGCGCAAACGCCTTGACCAGATTGGCTACGCCGACGAAGCCGCGCGTGGCGATGCGGGTCAGCCCGGCCGCAACGGACATCAGCAACTTCGCGGCAAAGGTCATGGAGAACATGACAGCCTCCTTCAGGGTCAGGCGATGGCGTCCGGCTTGCCGTTTCGTTGGCCATGGCTGGACAGTGGGGAAAGATTAGCTTTTGGCTGGTCATCAGCCAAACGAATGCTTATGATGCTTGACAACACGGATATTGATGAACCGCTGCGGGGATCGCCATGGCGCATGTGCTCGACGCCGACCAGCTGAAAACCTTCGTCGCCATTGCCGACACCGGCTCCTTCACCCGCGCCGCCGAGATCGTCTTCAAGACGCAATCCGCCGTCTCGATGCAGATGAAGCGGCTGGAGGAACGGGTCGGCCGGCCGCTGTTCGGGCGTGACGGGCGCCACGCCAAGCTGACCGAGGATGGCGAGCGGCTGCTGGACTATGCCCGCCGGATCGTGCGGCTGAACCTCGAATGCGTCGCCAGCTTCGCCGACGCCGATTTGAAGGGCCGCATCCGCCTGGGCGTGCCCGACGACTACGCCGACCGCTATCTTCCCGAGATTTTGGCCCGGTTCGCGCGCTCGAATCCGCGGGC